>NZ_JBQZXE010000061.1:0-22329 GCF_053555855.1 Shigella sp. SIG3 | reverse complement strand
CACCGGGGGAGGGGAGATTACGTGCAGATTTCGTAGCAAGGGATGTAGGCTGAGCCTGGCAACTTCATACGATGCTGGGCAACAAAACCCTGTAGCAGGTCGTCCATACGACGCATAATCTCTTTATCGCCGTTGATTTTGTAAGGACCAAACTCTTCAATGGCGCGAATACCGACTTCTTTTACGTTACCCGCCACAATACCGGAGAACGCACGGCGCAGGTCGGCAGCCAGCACTTCAACAGGTTGATCCGGGTAAAGCTTCAGATTAGCCATATTCTCGTGAGACGGCTCAAACGGCATTTGCAAATCTGGCGCAATGCGCATTGACCAGTTAAAGCTGTAGGCATCGCCTGTATCACGGCGATTTTCTTTCACCAGCGGCATCGATTTTTTCATCTGACGAGCGACTTCAGCGGCGTCATCAATGATGATGCGGTAATGGCGGCGCGCGTTTTCGCCCAGCGTATGTACGACAAACTCGTCCAGTACGCGGAAGTAGTCGGCGCTCTCTTTCGGGCCGGTGAGGATCAATGGTAAAACCTGATCTTTGTTGGCCGGGTTCATTAAAATTCCCAGCAAATACAGCAACTCTTCTGCCGTACCCACACCGCCAGGGAAGATAATGATGCCGTGAGCGATACGGACAAACGCTTCCAGACGTTTTTCGATATCCGGCATGATGATCAATTCGTTGACCAGCGGGTTAGGCGGTTCAGCGGCGATAATCGACGGCTCTGTCATACCAATAAAACGACTGTCTTTGTAACGCTGCTGCGCGTGTCCGACCGCAGCACCTTTCATCGGCGCTTCCATCGCTCCTGGACCACAGCCGGTGCAGATATTCAGCTCACGCAGGCCCAGCTGGTTCCCGACGCGACGGGCATACAAATACTCGTTTTCGTTAATTGAGTGACCGCCCCAGCAGACCACCATATTTGGCGCTTCACCCACATGCAGCGCGCGAGCGTTACGCAAGATGGAAAAGACCAGGTTAGTGATGTGGACGGAGTTGTCGAGATTCAGGTTGGGAAAACGAACGGTATTATGGATTTGCCCGTAAACGAAGAGAATGTCTCGCAGAACCGCGAACAAGTTGGCCTGCAAAGCGCGAATAATTCGCCCATCGACAAAAGCCTCTTCCGGGGGATTAATCAGTTCCAGCTTTACGCCGCGTTCACGGCGCAGGACGTTAATATCGAAATTTTCAAAACGAGACAGCAATTCTTTGCTGTTATCGGTCAAACTACCGGAGTTCAGTACGGCAAGTGAACAGTTGCGAAACAGTTGATAGAGGTCGCTGCTGGCGGTGCGTTTAAGCATATCCACTTCCAGCTGCGACAACATATCCATGGAGCCAAGCGGGCTAATATGTGTAATCAAGAAAAACTCCTTATGGGACGAATATCGTCATTCCCTTTGATTACAATAGCCCTGCCTGATGACCTTTCACAACCTTCTGCGTGAATCCAGCACGCAAAATTGAGAAAAAATTTATTGCCGAACCAGTCTTGTGGTCGATGGGACAAAATCGCTATTACTGCGCCACGGGTTAATGTCCAGACCGCCACGACGGGTATAACGTGCGTAAACGCTCAATTTCTCTGGCTGGCAGAAGCGTAACAGGTCATTAAAGATGCGTTCCACGCACTGTTCGTGGAACTCGTTGTGATGACGGAATGAGACCAGGTAACGCAGCAGTTTTTCTCTGTCAATTTGGCGTCCACGATACTGAATTTGGATCGAACCCCAATCTGGTTGATGGGTGATCAGGCAGTTTGATTTCAGCAGGTGGCTGACGAGCGTCTCTTCCACTACTTTTTCACCGCTGGTGGCATTCTCCAGATAGTCAGTAGTGAATTCATAGTTATCGATAGTGATATCCTGGTCATCAATGCAAGTGCCATTGAAATGACCTATCGGCTGGCCTTCCAGTTCATCAAGACGATATAACGCCACGCTAATCTTACCCTGAGCGCAAGTGCTTAAGTCGCGCTCCAGCGTCTGGCGCACCTCATCCCAGTTATTAAAACGCGTCTGGTTAAAACTGTTGAGATAGAGCTTAAAACTCTTCGACTCAATCAGATTTACGCTGGTGTAATCAAGTTCAACATGACCGACAGCGACCTGCGGCAAACCTTTCGCATTCAGCCAGGAAAGTTCATACAGCGTCCAGATATCCGTACCGTGAAAAGGCAGGTTATCCGCTTTCAGACCCAGCGGGTCGCGATTCAGGCTGCGTGGAACGCCTTGCAGTAGGCTGGCGTCATAGGTATCCCGGTAATCGGTTGATTTTCCAAGAGTCAGGCCCGCAAGTGCCTGATGGTTTGCATAAGAAGACATGTTTCACCGTCATAAACCAGATAAACTAAGCGACAAGTGTATCTGGTTTAAGTGAAGAGAGAAATTAGTGGACGATTTGACCGCACAAGCCCTGAAAGATTTTACTGCACGCTACTGCGATGCGTGGCATGAAGAGCATAAAAGCTGGCCGTTAAGTGAGGAACTGTACGGTGTTCCTTCACCGTGCATTATTTCAACTACCGAAGATGCCGTATACTGGCAACCCCAGCCGTTTACCGGGGAACAAAATGTAAACGCGGTTGAACGCGCTTTTGATATTGTGATACAACCCACAATTCATACCTTTTATACGACTCAGTTTGCCGGGGATATGCACGCGCAGTTTGGCGATATCAAACTGACATTGCTGCAAACCTGGAGTGAAGACGACTTCCGTCGGGTGCAGGAAAATCTGATTGGTCATCTGGTGACTCAGAAAAGGCTAAAACTGCCGCCCACGCTATTTATCGCGACGCTGGAAGAAGAGTTAGAGGTCATCTCGGTGTGTAATCTCTCCGGTGAAGTGTGCAAAGAGACGCTGGGAACACGTAAACGGATGCATTTAGCCTCAAATCTTGCGGAATTCCTTAATCAACTTAAGCCTCTTCTGTAATCCAAATACCCCATCTGGTTGTGAGAGATCTCTTACAGACTCTGTAGGAGATCGCCAGGAAATAAGCGAATACTTAAAAAGATAAGAATCGTTATTTTCATTTAAAATCAAAATGTTGATTGTTAATTCTTAACTTTCATATGAAATTTTCCTTAAGGCATTGTCTGTAAGCGCCTTGTAAGACTTCGCGAAAAAGACGATTCTATCTTCGTCGACAGGGAGTCAGACAACGAAGTGAACATCAGGATGATGACACTTCTGCAGGACACACCAGGATGGTGTTTCAGGGAAAGGCTTCTGGATGAAGCGAAGAGGATGACGCAGGACGCGTTAAAGGACACCTCCAGGATGGAGAATGAGAACCGGTCAGGATGATTCGGTGGGTCAGGAAGGCCAGGGACACTTCAGGATGAAGTATCACATCGGGGTGGTGTGAGCAGGAAGCAATAGTTCAGGATGAACGATTGGCCGCAAGGCCAGAGGAAAAGTTGTCAAGGATGAGCAGGGAGCAACAAAAGTAGCTGGAATGCTGCGAAACGAACCGGGAGCACTGTGAATACAGTGCTCCCTTTTTTTATTCCTGCTATCCTTCGCGGCAGTTTTTCTTATTGAGGTTGCTTTATGACCACTCATGACCGCGTTCGTCTCCAGTTGCAGGCGCTTGAAGCGTTACTGCGTGAACATCAGCACTGGCGAAACGATGAACCCCAGCCGCATCAATTTAATAGTACCCAACCGTTCTTTATGGACACCATGGAACCACTGGAGTGGTTGCAGTGGGGGCTGATCCCGCGAATGCACGATTTGTTAAATAACAACCAGCCGTTACCGGGCGCTTTTGCTGTTGCACCCTATTATGAAATGGCGCTAGCGACGGACCATCCGCAACGCGCGCTTATTCTGGCTGAGTTGGAAAAACTGGATGCTCTTTTTGCGGATGATGCGAGCTAATGCTGGAAATACTCTATCAGGATGAATGGCTGGTTGCGGTAAATAAACCCTCCGGCTGGCTGGTTCACCGTAGCTGGCTGGATCGCGACGAGAAAGTAGTGGTCATGCAAACCGTGCGTGACCAGATAGGACAGCATGTTTTTACTGTTCATCGTCTGGACCGACCCACTTCTGGTGTGTTGTTGATGGGATTATCCAGCGAGGCCGGACGGCTGCTGGCACAACAGTTTGAACAGCACCAAATCCAGAAACGTTACCATGCGATTGTGCGCGGCTGGTTGATGGAAGAAGCGGTGTTGGATTATCCACTGGTGGAAGAACTGGACAAAATCGCTGATAAATTTGCCCGCGAAGATAAAGGCCCGCAGCCAGCAGTGACGCATTATCGCGGTCTGGCGACCGTAGAAATGCCGGTAGCGACCGGACGTTACCCGACCACGCGCTACGGCCTGGTGGAACTGGAGCCGAAAACCGGACGCAAACATCAGCTTCGCCGACATCTTGCCCATTTGCGTCATCCGATTATTGGCGATAGCAAACATGGAGATTTACGCCAGAATCGCAGCGGTGCTGAGCATTTTGGCCTCCAGCGGTTAATGCTACATGCCAGTCAGTTGTCATTGACGCATCCTTTTACTGGCGAGCCGCTGACTATTCACGCGGGCCTGGACGACACCTGGATGCAGGCGTTATCACAATTTGGCTGGCGCGGTCTGCTTCCTGAAAATGAAAGGGTTGAGTTCAGTGCGCCATCGGGTCAGGATGGAGAGATAAGTTCCTAATCCAGGGAGAAAACGGTATGGCGGAAATTGGTATTTTTGTCGGCACCATGTACGGAAATTCGCTGTTAGTGGCGGAAGAAGCAGAAGCAATTCTGACCGCACAGGGCCACAAAGCAACGGTATTTGAAGATCCTGAATTAAGCGACTGGCTGCCCTATCAGGATAAGTATGTTCTGGTGGTTACGTCCACGACCGGGCAGGGCGACCTTCCTGATAGCATTGTGCCGCTCTTTCAGGGAATCAAAGATAGTCTGGGCTTCCAGCCGAATCTGCGTTATGGCGTGATTGCGCTCGGCGACAGCAGTTATGTAAATTTTTGCAATGGCGGCAAACAGTTCGATGCCTTGTTGCAGGAACAGAGCGCTCAGCGGGTTGGCGAAATGCTGTTGATTGACGCCAGTGAGAACCCGGAACCGGAAACGGAATCAAATCCGTGGGTCGAACAGTGGGGCACGCTGTTGTCCTGATATGTCAGCGAGCGGTAAATGTCGTTTTAGCGGTGCTGAATCGAATCTTTTCAGGCAAATGCCAGTAAAAACTGCTTCATAGCGCGGATTTTTACTGGCGTTTGCCTAGAGTCAAGCGATCCATTTCATACTCTTCTTTATTTCTTCGTTTTTACCCTTCCTTTCTTGTTCTTGTTTTCATTTCCGTGAAGTGGATTCCACCGTCCAGGGCTAATGCCAAAATCGGGCCTCATTGAACGCATTAATGTTGTGTTGTTGCACGGTGAGCCGCTATGGCGCGCTTTTTATACTGCTATTGCCAGATATAAACACGCGCCGTATTCGGCGAACGACCTATAAAAACGGCAAAAAACACCCTACGTCACCTCTGATTTCCTGGCGATGTCGCAGTCCAGAGTGAGCGTGGCTAACGCGAATTTTCAGGAGTGCAACAATGAGTTCTTTAAGTCAGGCTGCGAGCAGTGTGGAAAAACGCACGAATGCTCGTTACTGGATAGTGGTGATGTTGTTTATCGTCACATCCTTCAACTACGGCGACCGCGCTACGCTTTCTATTGCCGGTTCGGAAATGGCCAAAGATATCGGCCTTGATCCCGTGGGAATGGGCTATGTGTTCTCTGCCTTCTCATGGGCTTATGTTATCGGGCAGATCCCTGGTGGTTGGTTGCTGGATCGTTTTGGTTCAAAACGCGTCTACTTCTGGTCGATCTTTATCTGGTCGATGTTTACCTTGCTGCAAGGCTTCGTCGATATCTTTAGTGGATTCGGCATTATCGTTGCCCTGTTTACTCTGCGCTTCCTGGTCGGGCTTGCTGAAGCGCCATCTTTCCCCGGCAACAGTCGCATTGTTGCGGCCTGGTTTCCGGCGCAGGAAAGGGGAACGGCGGTGTCGATTTTTAACTCCGCTCAATACTTCGCAACGGTGATCTTCGCGCCGATTATGGGCTGGCTGACGCATGAAGTGGGCTGGTCACACGTCTTCTTCTTTATGGGCGGTCTGGGCATTGTCATCAGCTTTATCTGGTTGAAAGTCATCCACGAGCCAAATCAACATCCGGGGGTAAATCAGAAAGAGCTGGAGTATATCGCCGCGGGTGGCGCGCTGATCAATATGGATCAGCAAAGCACCAAAGTTAAAGTGCCGTTCAGCGTGAAGTGGGGGCAGATCAAACAGCTGCTCGGGTCACGGATGATGATCGGCGTTTATATCGGTCAGTACTGTATCAACGCCCTGACTTACTTTTTCATTACCTGGTTTCCGGTTTATCTGGTGCAGGCGCGTGGGATGTCGATTCTGAAAGCGGGCTTTGTGGCTTCCGTTCCGGCGGTTTGCGGTTTTATCGGCGGTGTGCTGGGTGGAATTATTTCCGACTGGCTGATGCGCCGCACGGGATCGCTGAACATTGCGCGTAAAACACCGATCGTAATGGGCATGTTGCTGTCGATGGTGATGGTGTTCTGCAACTACGTCAACGTTGAGTGGATGATCATCGGCTTTATGGCGCTGGCCTTCTTCGGTAAGGGCATCGGGGCGCTGGGTTGGGCAGTAATGGCAGATACCGCGCCAAAAGAGATCAGCGGTCTTTCCGGTGGCCAGTTCAACATGTTCGGTAACATTTCTGGCATCGTCACGCCAATCGCAATTGGTTATATCGTTGGCACGACTGGCTCGTTTAATGGGGCGCTGATTTATGTTGGTGTTCATGCCCTAATCGCGGTACTGAGCTACCTGGTGCTGGTGGGCGATATCAAGCGTATCGAGCTGAAACCTGTCGCGGGGCAATAAGATGGCGACACAATCCAGTCCTGTTATTACTGATATGAAAGTCATTCCGGTCGCCGGACATGACAGCATGTTGCTCAATATTGGTGGTGCGCATAACGCATACTTCACCCGCAATATCGTGGTACTCACCGATAACGCCGGGCATACCGGCATTGGTGAAGCGCCGGGCGGAGAGGTGATTTATCAAACACTGGTCGATGCTATTCCGATGGTTCTGGGCCAGGAAGTTGCGCGCCTGAATAAAGTGGTTCAGCAGGTACATAAAGGAAATCAGGCAGCCGATTTTGAGACCTTCGGCAAAGGTGCCTGGACTTTTGAATTGCGCGTTAATGCCGTGGCGGCGCTGGAAGCCGCCTTGCTTGACCTGCTAGGTAAGGCGCTGAATGTTCCGGTCTGCGAACTGTTGGGGCCAGGCAAGCAACGCGAGACTATTACCGTCCTCGGTTATCTGTTTTATATAGGTGATCGGACCAAAACCGATCTTCCTTATCTGGAAAATACGCCGGGCAACCATGAGTGGTATCAGTTGCGCCATCAGAAAGCGATGAACAGCGAAGCCGTTGTGCGTCTGGCGGAAGCCTCACAGGATCGCTATGGCTTTAAAGATTTCAAACTTAAGGGCGGGGTGTTACCTGGCGAGCAAGAAATCGACACTGTTCGTGCATTGAAGAAAAGCTTCCCGGATGCGCGGATTACCGTTGATCCCAACGGTGCATGGCTGCTTGATGAAGCCATTTCTTTATGCAAAGGGCTGAATGATGTTCTTACCTATGCCGAAGATCCATGCGGCGCAGAACAGGGCTTCTCCGGACGTGAAGTGATGGCGGAGTTTCGACGGGCGACCGGCTTGCCCGTCGCGACTAACATGATCGCCACCAACTGGCGCGAAATGGGTCATGCGGTGATGCTCAATGCGGTAGATATTCCACTTGCCGATCCGCACTTCTGGACGCTTTCCGGTGCAGTCCGCGTGGCGCAGCTTTGCGACGACTGGGGGCTGACCTGGGGCTGCCATTCCAACAACCATTTCGATATCTCTCTGGCGATATTTACCCATGTGGGCGCGGCGGCACCGGGTAATCCTACCGCTATCGATACCCACTGGATTTGGCAGGAGGGCGATTGTCGCCTGACCAAAAATCCGCTGGAGATTAAAAACGGAAAAATTGCCGTTCCTGATGCGCCCGGTCTGGGCGTGGAACTGGACTGGGAACAGGTACAAAAGGCACATGAGGCCTATAAACGTCTGCCTTGCGGTGCGCGTAACGACGCAGGTCCGATGCAGTACCTGATCCCCGGCTGGACCTTTGACCGTAAACGTCCCGTTTTCGGCCGTCATTGATTCTGAAAAAGGACATAAATATGAGTTCTCAATTTACGACGCCTGTTGTTACTGAAATGCAGGTCATCCCGGTGGCGGGTCATGACAGTATGCTGATGAATCTGAGTGGTGCACACGCACCGTTCTTCACGCGTAATATTGTGATTATCAAAGATAATTCCGGTCACACTGGCGTAGGGGAAATTCCCGGCGGCGAGAAAATCCGTAAAACGCTGGAAGATGCGATTCCGCTGGTGGTAGGTAAAACGCTGGGTGAATACAAAAACGTTCTGACGCTGGTGCGTAATACTTTTGCCGATCGTGATGCTAGTGGGCGCGGTTTGCAGACATTTGATTTGCGTACCACTATTCATGTAGTTACCGGGATAGAAGCGGCAATGCTGGATCTGCTGGGGCAGCATCTGGGGGTAAACGTGGCATCGCTGCTGGGCGATGGTCAACAGCGTAGCGAAGTCGAAATGCTCGGTTATCTGTTCTTCGTCGGTAATCGCAAAGCCACACCTCTGCCGTATCAAAGCCAGCCGGATGACTCATGCGACTGGTATCGCCTGCGTCATGAAGAAGCGATGACGCCGGATGCGGTGGTGCGCCTGGCGGAAGCGGCGTATGAAAAATATGGCTTCAACGATTTCAAACTGAAAGGCGGTGTACTGGCCGGGGAAGAAGAAGCCGAGTCTATTGTGGCACTGGCGCAACGCTTCCCGCAGGCGCGTATTACGCTCGATCCTAACGGTGCCTGGTCGCTGAACGAAGCAATTAAAATTGGTAAATACCTGAAAGGTTCGCTGGCTTATGCAGAAGATCCGTGTGGTGCGGAGCAAGGTTTCTCCGGGCGTGAAGTGATGGCAGAGTTCCGTCGCGCGACTGGCCTGCCGACTGCAACCAATATGATCGCCACCGACTGGCGGCAGATGGGCCATACGCTCTCGTTACAATCCGTTGATATCCCGCTGGCGGATCCGCATTTCTGGACTATGCAAGGTTCGGTACGTGTGGCGCAAATGTGCCATGAATTTGGCCTGACCTGGGGTTCACACTCAAACAACCACTTCGATATTTCCCTGGCGATGTTTACCCATGTTGCCGCCGCTGCACCGGGTAAAATTACTGCTATTGATACGCACTGGATCTGGCAGGAAGGTAATCAGCGCCTGACCAAAGAACCGTTTGAGATCAAAGGCGGGCTGGTACAGGTGCCAGAAAAACCGGGGCTGGGTGTAGAAATCGATATGGATCAAGTGATGAAAGCCCATGAGCTGTATCAGAAACACGGGCTTGGCGCGCGTGACGATGCGATGGGAATGCAGTATCTGATTCCTGGCTGGACGTTCGATAACAAGCGCCCGTGCATGGTGCGTTAAGACAGAAAACCAAAACCGGCTCTATCTGGAGCCGGTTTGAGACTGATGCTAAACGCAAAATAGCCTGTTGTGCTATGTATCAGGTCTACATCATTTTTTAATTCATTGAATTTAATTGGTTTTGTAGGCCGGATAAGGCGTTAACGCCGCATCCGGCATAAACACAGGCACTTTGTCACCAATCTGAAACCAGCGTCATAAAAAGCCGATTGCTACTCGACAAGACGTCCGTTACCCGAGAATTTTGCTGGCTTCGCGCGCGACATTATCCATCTCGTCCAACAGTTCCAGCAGCTCCGGCTCCAAATCTTCTTCTTTAGTACCGCTACGTAGCTGTTGTTCGATCAGCTGGCAGAGATTCTTCATACGTGGTACGCCGCTATAGCCGCAACTGCCATGCAGTTTATGAATCAAATCAACCAGGCCTTCCGGGTTTTCTCCAACCAGCTGTTCCTCAACTTTGTTGCGAACTTCAGGCAGGAAATCGAGTAACATTTGCAGCATATCGCGCGCTAAATCGGTTTTTCCTGCTGCCTGGCGTAGTGCCAGTTGCCAGTCGAGGGTCGCATTCGGGTTCACCACAATTTCGTTGACTTCGGGCGTCACGACGCGAGACGAAATACCGCTGCCAGGCTTGTAGCGCAACAACAAATTATGCAATCGCTCTTCTTCAATCGGTTTCGCCAGATAATCGCTCATCCCTGCGCCAAGCAGCTTCTCTTTTTGCCCGGCCATTGCATGCGCCGTTACCGCGATAACCGGCGTTTGTCGCTGATGCGGGAGTTGGTGGATGAGTTCGCAGGCCCGAATGCCATCCATGTCCGGCATTTGAATATCCATTAAGATCAAATCGAACGGCATCTGTTTCGCCCGTTCAACTGCCTGATGCCCGCTATCGCAAAGTTCCACATGTTGCACCATATCTTCCAGCAATGCGCCGATAAGTTTCAGGTTAGCGGGGTTGTCATCAACCGCCATGACTGTCATTGCCAGCTTACTTTCATCGGTTACAGGCAAAAGCGTGTTTTGTTTGTGATGACAAAATTCCGTCAGGGCAGGCAACAGGCGCGTAGGTGTTAATGGTTTCAGCAGACACGCGCCGATACCATCTTGCTTGAGTTTTTCAGCATTGACTTGTGCATGGCAAGGAAGTGCCAGCATCAGGAAATCGGTCATCGATACCGCTTTCGCTAATCGCTCATGTTGCATTGTTAGCGGCTCGCGGAAGGTCACCGCGATGCCTAACAACATCATGTCGTAATGCGCGGGAGGCAGCGCGGAGAACGTTGGGCTATAAACCACTTCCAGCGGCGTTTCACTTAAAATATCCAGCGTGCATTGCGCTGCTGCGGAGTTTGGTTCGACATAGGCCAGGCGCTTACCTGCGAGGCACTGGATGGATGGCCCTTCGATAATAATGTTCGGGTTCAGATCGAGATTAATGTGGAACCAGAAAGTTGAACCGCGATTCGGCTGGCTATGGAACGAAATATCGCCGCCCATTTCATTAACCAGTTTTTGTGTAATCACCAGCCCCAGCCCGGTGCCACCATGACGGCGGGAAATACTGGCATCAGCCTGTCGGAAGGCCTGGAATAAGCGCGATTGATCGCGTTCAGGAATACCAATGCCGGTATCCCGAATCTGCACTTCAATCTGCACTTTGGTATTACTCAGCGCACGTTTTTCTACCAGAATATCAATGTTGCCATTCTCGGTGAATTTAATTGCATTCCCCACTAGGTTAGTGATGATTTGCTGTAATCGCAGTGGGTCGCCGATCACGTTATCAGGCACGTCGCTTTTAATATTAAGCGTCAGTTCCAACCCTTTATCGTGAGAAGAATGTGCCAGCAGAGTAACGACTTCATCCAGCGTGCTGCGTAGTGGGAATGGAATACTTTCCAGAATCAGCTTACCTGCTTCCAGTTTCGAGAAGTCGAGAACATCATTAATAATTGCCAGCAAATTATTTGCCGAACGTTCAATCGTATTCAGGTGATCGCGCTGCGTTGGTGTTAATTCTGTTTTCAGCGTCAGGCGGGTAAAGCCAATAACACCATTCAGTGGTGTACGCAGCTCGTGTGACATATTTGCCAGAAACTCGGATTTAATACGCGCCGCTTCCTGGGCGCGCTTTTTCGCCAGATCCAACTCAACGTTCTGAATTTCCATCTGCTCCAGCGTTTCACGCAGATCGGACGTCGCCTGGTCGATATTGTGCTGCATCTCTTCGTGATAAGCAGCCAGCGACATTGCCATCGAGTTGATACCGTTTTTCAGCATATCCAGCTCGCCGAGCATAAATCCTTCCACCCGGCTGTCGAGTTGCCCGCGACGGATGCGGTCGACGGTATTCACCATGTTGCGAATCGGACCGGTTACATCGCGCATTAAGCGCCAGCCAAAAATAAGCGCAATACCGATACAAAACAGCATCATCACGCAGGAAATAAAGATCTCTTTATATTGCTGCAAGCGAACCGATTTAAGATCCAGCTCAAGCGCAATATATCCCAACATATTTTGACTATTTTTGGCATCGCTACTGGGCGATTCGTCGGGGGAGTAACTCTCAGAAATAATCGGCGTGCGGAGGATCATAATATCGCCGTCACGAGTGACAGTGAGCTGGCGAGGAAACGGCACGTTGCTGCCGAGCTGCATTGATGAGGGATCAAGATGAAAATTGGAGGTGACAAAGAGTCGGTTATTTTCATCATAAACCGAAATCGCGCGAACAATATCGGAATGGCGACGATGCAGTACGCTTATTAACTGACCGATAGATTCGCGATTTTGCAGGCTCATGCCATATTCAGTAGAAACTGCAAGCGGCTCAATAATGCTAGCACCGGCATCTTCCAGTTGACGCTGCAAGTCGTTATAGCGATGCACGACGAAAAAGATACTCAGCAATAAACCAATAAGGACGGTCGGTGCCAGGATCAGAATCATCATGCGTGCGCGCAGGCTGTAGTTGGTCATGGAGTTCCGTTATGGGACAATTAAGGTCACACTGTTAAATTGAGAAAGTCTCGCCAATGGCGCAATTCTACTCTGCAAAACGACGCACGACGACGCGTCAGATCATAACCGTTTCAGTCAACGACCTCGACTCTTTTGGTCAGGGCGTGGCGCGACATAACGGCAAAACGTTATTTATCCCCGGATTATTGCCGCAGGAAAACGCGGAAGTTGCTGTTACTGAAGATAAAAAACAGTATGCCCGCGCTAAAGTCGTACGCCGGTTAAGCGATAGCCCGGAACGCGAAACGCCACGCTGTCCTCATTTTGGCGTATGCGGCGGCTGTCAGCAACAACACGCCAGCGTGGATTTACAGCAGCGAAGCAAAAGTGCGGCACTCGCCCGATTAATGAAACACGATGTCTCTGAAGTGATCGCCGATGTTCCCTGGGGCTATCGCCGCCGCGCGCGTTTAAGTCTGAACTACTTACCGAAAACACAGCAACTTCAGATGGGGTTTCGCAAAGCGGGCTCCAGTGACATTGTCGACGTCAAACAATGCCCCATTTTAGCGCCCCAACTTGAAGCATTGCTGCCCAAAGTCAGGGCATGTCTGGGCAGCTTACAAGCTATGCGCCATCTTGGTCATGTTGAACTGGTACAGGCAACCAGCGGCACGCTGATGATTTTGCGCCATACCGCACCGCTAAGTTCGGCAGATCGCGAAAAACTGGAACGCTTTTCGCATTCTGAAGGCCTGGATCTGTATCTCGCCCCCGATAGTGAGATACTCGAAACCGTCTCTGGTGAGATGCCCTGGTATGACTCAAACGGGTTGCGCTTAACTTTTAGCCCGCGCGATTTTATTCAGGTCAATGCGGGTGTGAACCAAAAAATGGTAGCGCGTGCGTTGGAATGGCTGGATGTGCAACCTGAAGATCGCGTACTGGATCTGTTCTGCGGTATGGGCAACTTTACACTGCCATTGGCGACACAAGCTGCCAGTGTGGTCGGTGTAGAAGGTGTTCCGGCGCTGGTGGAAAAAGGCCAGCAGAATGCGCGTCTTAATGGCTTACAGAATGTGACGTTTTATCACGAAAATCTTGAAGAAGATGTCACAAAGCAGCCGTGGGCGAAAAACGGCTTCGATAAAGTGTTGCTGGACCCGGCGCGAGCAGGTGCCGCAGGTGTTATGCAGCAAATTATAAAACTGGAACCTATTCGTATAGTTTATGTATCCTGTAACCCTGCAACGCTGGCTCGGGATAGCGAAGCGTTATTAAAAGCAGGATATACCATTGCGCGACTGGCGATGCTGGATATGTTCCCACACACGGGACATCTGGAATCGATGGTACTTTTCTCGCGCGTTAAATAGTTACGATTTGCCGATTTCGGCAGGTCTGGTCCCTAAAGGAGAGGACGATGGTTGCGGTAAGAAGTGCACATATCAATAAGGCTGGTGAATTTGATCCGGAAAAATGGATCGCAAGTCTGGGTATTACCAGCCAGAAGTCGTGTGAGTGCTTAGCCGAAACCTGGGCGTATTGTCTGCAACAGACGCAGGGGCATCCGGATGCCAGTCTGTTATTGTGGCGTGGTGTTGAGATGGTGGAGATCCTCTCGACATTAAGTATGGACATTGACACGCTGCGGGCGGCGCTGCTGTTCCCTCTGGCTGATGCCAACGTAGTCAGCGAAGATGTGCTGCGTGAGAGCGTCGGTAAGTCGGTTGTTAACCTTATTCACGGCGTGCGTGATATGGCGGCGATCCGCCAGCTGAAAGCGACGCACACTGATTCTGTTTCCTCCGAACAGGTCGATAACGTTCGCCGGATGTTATTGGCGATGGTCGATGATTTTCGCTGCGTAGTCATCAAACTGGCGGAGCGTATTGCTCATCTGCGCGAAGTAAAAGATGCGCCGGAAGATGAACGTGTACTGGCGGCAAAAGAGTGCACCAATATCTACGCGCCGTTGGCGAACCGTCTTGGGATTGGGCAACTGAAATGGGAGCTGGAAGATTACTGCTTCCGTTATCTCCACCCGACCGAATACAAACGCATCGCAAAACTGCTGCATGAACGCCGTCTCGACCGCGAACACTATATCGAAGAGTTTGTCGGCCATCTGCGCGCTGAGATGAAAGCTGAAGGCGTTAAAGCTGAAGTGTATGGTCGTCCGAAACACATCTACAGCATCTGGCGCAAAATGCAGAAAAAGAACCTCGCCTTCGATGAGCTGTTTGATGTGCGTGCGGTACGTATTGTCGCCGAGCGTTTACAGGATTGTTATGCCGCACTGGGGATAGTGCACACTCACTATCGCCACCTGCCGGATGAGTTTGACGATTACGTCGCTAACCCGAAACCAAACGGTTATCAGTCTATTCATACTGTGGTTCTGGGGCCGGGTGGAAAAACTGTTGAGATCCAAATCCGCACCAAACAGATGCATGAAGATGCGGAGTTGGGTGTTGCTGCGCACTGGAAATATAAAGAGGGCGCGGCAGCTGGCGGCGCACGTTCGGGACATGAAGACCGGATTGCCTGGCTGCGTAAACTGATTGCGTGGCAGGAAGAGATGGCTGATTCCGGCGAAATGCTCGACGAAGTACGTAGTCAGGTGTTTGACGACCGGGTGTATGTCTTTACGCCGAAAGGTGATGTCGTTGATTTGCCTGCGGGATCAACGCCGCTGGACTTCGCTTACCACATCCACAGTGATGTCGGACACCGCTGCATCGGGGCAAAAATTGGCGGGCGCATTGTGCCGTTCACCTACCAGCTGCAAATGGGCGACCAGATTGAAATTATCACCCAGAAACAGCCGAACCCCAGCCGTGACTGGTTAAACCCAAACCTCGGTTACGTCACAACCAGCCGTGGGCGTTCGAAAATTCACGCCTGGTTCCGTAAACAGGACCGTGACAAAAACATTCTGGCTGGGCGGCAAATCCTTGACGACGAGCTGGAACATCTGGGGATCAGCCTGAAAGAAGCAGAAAAACATCTGCTGCCGCGTTACAACTTCAATGATGTCGACGAGTTGCTGGCGGCGATTGGTGGCGGGGATATCCGTCTCAATCAGATGGTGAACTTCCTGCAATCGCAATTTAATAAGCCGAGTGCCGAAGAGCAGGACGCCGCCGCGCTGAAACAGCTTCAGCAAAAAAGCTACACACCGCAAAACCGCAGTAAAGATAACGGTCGTGTGGTGGTTGAAGGTGTTGGTAACCTGATGCACCACATCGCGCGCTGCTGCCAGCCGATTCCTGGAGATGAGATTGTCGGCTTCATTACCCAGGGACGCGGTATTTCAGTACACCGCGCCGATTGCGAACAACTGGCGGAACTGCGCTCCCATGCGCCAGAACGCATTGTTGACGCGGTATGGGGTGAGAGCTACTCCGCCGGATATTCGCTGGTGGTCCGCGTGGTGGCTAATGATCGTAGTGGGTTGTTACGTGATATCACGACCATTCTCGCCAACGAGAAGGTGAACGTGCTTGGCGTTGCCAGCCGTAGCGACACCAAACAGCAACTGGCGACCATCGACATGACCATTGAGATTTACAACCTGCAAGTGCTGGGGCGCGTGCTGGGTAAACTCAACCAGGTGCCGGATGTTATCGACGCGCGTCGGTTGTACGGGAGTTAGTCTTACATAGCTGGATATGGCGTCAGCCGTATCCAGCGATATCTTTTACTCGAAGGTATTACACCTGACAGACCCGCAATTTTCAGGACAATTCAATGAATCAAATCGACCGTTTGCTCACTATTATGCAGCGCCTGCGCGATCCGGAAAACGGCTGCCCGTGGGATAAAGAGCAGACATTTGCCACCATTGCGCCTTACACCCTTGAAGAAACCTACGAAGTGCTGGACGCCATCGCCCGTGAAGATTTTGACGATCTTCGCGGTGAACTGGGCGATCTGCTATTCCAGGTGGTGTTTTACGCGCAAATGGCTCAGGAAGAAGGGCGCTTTGACTTTAATGATATTTGCGCTGCTATTAGCGATAAATTAGAGCGTCGCCATCCGCATGTTTTTGCTGATAGTTCTGCCGAAAACAGTAGTGAAGTGCTTGCCCGTTGGGAGCAAATCAAAACCGAAGAGCGCGCGCAGAAAGCGCAGCATTCGGCGCTGGACGATATTCCTCGTAGTTTACCGGCTTTAATGCGGGCGCAAAAAATCCAGAAACGTTGCGCCAACGTTGGCTTCGACTGGACGACGCTTGGCCCGGTGGTTGATAAAGTCTACGAAGAGATCGACGAGGTGATGTACGAGGCGCGGCAGGCTGTTGTCGACCAGGCTAAACTGGAGGAGGAAATGGGGGACCTGCTGTTTGCCACGGTTAATCTGGCTCGCCATTTAGGGACGAAAGCAGAAATCGCATTGCAAAAAGTGAACGAAAAATTCGAGCGTCGTTTTCGCGAAGTGGAGCGTATTGTTGCCGCGCGTGGACTGGAAATGACAGGTGTTGACCTCGAAACAATGGAAGAAGTCTGGCAACAGGTAAAACGGCAGGAAATTGATCTCTAAGGGAATTACGCGGTCAAGCGCCATTTGTGTCATTTTTTAAATGACAAGCGCTTGATTTGCGTCAAAAACATTTACCCCAAAGGGGCTATTTTCTCACTCCTGATTTCAATAGTGCGCTGGCGAAGAGGAGGGATAATGAAAGTTTGTGGCACAGGTCATGTTCGGGTATACTGCTTTCCCGTCTTGGTTATTCCATCGTCTTTTCAACCTAACTTCTCAGGTTCAGCATGACAACGAACTATATTTTTGTGACCGGCGGGGTCGTATCCTCTCTGGGTAAAGGCATTGCCGCAGCCTCCCTCGCAGCCATTCTTGAAGCCCGTGGCCTCAATGTGACCATCATGAAACTGGATCCTTACATCAACGTCGATCCAGGTACTATGAGCCCAATCCAACACGGGGAAGTGTTCGTTACTGAAGACGGCGCTGAAACCGACTTGGACCTGGGGCACTACGAGCGTTTCATTCGTACCAAAATGAGCCGCCGCAACAACTTCACCACGGGTCGTATCTACTCTGACGTTCTGCGTAAAGAACGCCGCGGTGACTACCTCGGCGCAACCGTGCAGGTTATTCCGCACATCACTAACGCAATCAAAGAGCGCGTGCTGGAAGGTGGCGAAGGTCATGACGTAGTACTGGTAGAAATCGGCGGTACAGTAGGTGATATCGAATCCTTGCCGTTCCTCGAAGCTATTCGCCAGATGGCTGTTGAAATTGGCCGTGAGCACACTCTGTTTATGCACCTGACGCTGGTGCCGTACATGGCAGCGTCTGGTGAAGTCAAAACCAAACCGACTCAGCACTCTGTAAAAGAGCTGCTCTCCATCGGTATCCAGCCTGACATCCTGATTTGTCGTTCAGATCGCGCTGTACCGGCGAACGAACGTGCGAAGATTGCATTGTTCTGTAATGTTCCGGAAAAAGCGGTTATTTCTCTGAAAGACGTCGATTCCATCTATAAAATTCCGGGCCTGTTGAAATCTCAGGGGCTGGACGATTATATTTGTAAACGATTCAGCTTAAACTGCCCGGAAGCAAATCTGTCCGAATGGGAACAGGTTATCTTCGAAGAAGCGAATCCGGTAAGTGAAGTCACCATCGGTATGGTCGGCAAGTACATTGAACTGCCGGATGCTTATAAATCAGTGATCGAAGCACTGAAACACGGTGGGCTGAAGAATCGTGTCAGCGTCAACATCAAACTGATCGATTCACAAGATGTTGAAACGCGCGGCGTTGAAATCCTTAAAGGTCTGGACGCAATCCTCGTACCTGGCGGTTTCGGCTATCGTGGCGTAGAAGGCATGATTACGACCGCGCGTTTTGCGCGTGAGAACAATATTCCTTATCTGGGCATTTGCCTGGGTATGCAGGTGGCGTTAATTGATTACGCTCGCCATGTTGCCAACATGGAGAACGCCAACTCTACAGAATTTGTGCCAGACTGTAAGTACCCGGTTGTGGCGCTGATTACCGAGTGGCGCGATGAAAACGGCAACGTTGAAGTTCGTAGCGAGAAGAGCGATCTCGGCGGTACCATGCGTCTCGGCGCACAGCAGTGCCAGTTGGTTGACGATAGCCTGGTTCGCCAGCTATACAATGCGCCGACAATTGTTGAGCGTCATCGTCACCGTTACGAAGTCAACAACATGCTGTTGAAACAGATTGAAGATGCAGGTCTGCGCGTTGTGGGCCGTTCCGGGGATGATCAGTTGGTCGAGATCATCGAAGTTCCGAATCACCCGTGGTTCGTGGCTTGCCAGTTCCATCCGGAGTTTACTTCTACTCCACGTGATGGTCACCCGCTGTTTGCAGGCTTTGTGAAAGCCGCCAGCGAGTTCCAGAAACGTCAGGCGAAGTAAGTAAAAAAGTTAGAACGGCAACGCGTACCTTGGGTACGCGTTGTTTGTCTGGAGTTTCAGTTTAACTAGTGACTTGAGGAAAACCTAATGTCCAAAATCGTAAAAATCATCGGTCGTGAAATCATCGACTCCCGTGGTAACCCGACTGTTGAAGCCGAAGTACATCTGGAGGGTGGTTTCGTCGGTATGGCAGCTGCTCCGTCAGGTGCTTCTACTGGTTCCCGTGAAGCTCTGGAACTGCGCGATGGCGACAAATCCCGTTTCCTGGGTAAAGGCGTAACCAAAGCTGTTGCTGCGGTAAACGGCCCGATCGCTCAGGCGCTGATTGGCAAAGATGCTAAAGATCAGGCTGGCATTGACAAGATCATGATCGACCTGGACGGCACCGAAAACAAATCCAAATTCGGCGCGAACGCAATCCTGGCTGTATCTCTGGCTAACGCCAAAGCTGCTGCAGCTGCTAAAGGTATGCCGCTGTACGAGCACATCGCTGAACTGAACGGCACTCCGGGCAAATACTCCATGCCGGTTCCGATGATGAACATCATCAACGGTGGTGAGCACGCTGACAACAACGTTGATATCCAGGAATTCATGATTCAGCCGGTTGGCGCGAAAACTGTGAAAGAAGCCATCCGCATGGGTTCTGAAGTTTTCCATCACCTGGCAAAAGTTCTGAAAGCGAAAGGCATGAACACTGCTGTTGGTGACGAAGGTGGCTATGCGCCGAACCTGGGTTCCAACGCTGAAGCTCTGGCTGTTATCGCTGAAGCTGTTAAAGCTGCTGGTTATGAACTGGGCAAAGACATCACTCTGGCGATGGACTGCGCAGCTTCTGAATTCTACAAAGATGGTAAATACGTTCTGGCTGGCGAAGGCAACAAAGCGTTCACCTCTGAAGAATTCACTCACTTCCTGGAAGAACTGACCAAACAGTACCCGATCGTTTCTATCGAAGACGGTCTGGACGAATCTGACTGGGACGGTTTCGCATACCAGACCAAAGTTCTGGGCGACAAAATCCAGCTGGTTGGTGACGACCTGTTCGTAACCAACACCAAGATCCTGAAAGAAGGTATCGAAAAAGGTATCGCTAACTCCATCCTGATCAAATTCAACCAGATCGGTTCTCTGACCGAAACTCTGGCTGCAATCAAGATGGCGAAAGATGCTGGCTACACTGCAGTTATCTCTCACCGTTCTGGTGAAACTGAAGATGCTACCATCGCTGATCTGGCTGTTGGTACTGCTGCAGGCCAGATCAAAACTGGTTCTATGAGCCGTTCTGACCGTGTTGCTAAATACAACCAGCTGATTCGTATCGAAGAAGCTCTGGGCGAAAAAGCACCGTACAACGGTCGTAAAGAGATCAAAGGCCAGGCATAAGTCTGACTTTATCTGATTTGATAATGCCAGCCTTCGGGCTGGCATTTTTTATGGTGGAGTTACCAGCGGCCGGATGCGCCGCCACCGCCAGAAGAACCTCCCCCGCCGCTAAATCCGCCGCCACTTGAGCCTCCAGCGGAACCGCTGTTGTCTGAATGATAACTTCTACCAGATGCTCTTTTCTGAAGTACACATAAACAGGTAAAGACCATAAATATGGTGAAAGTAAAAAAGAAGGAAAATACAGCAATGGAAAAAGTTTTATCGGAGAACAGGAATAAATCTAAAAGATGGATTGCTGAAATACAGACTCCACTTTTACATGCGCGACAAAAATTACTGCCTTGATGAAAAAACCAGAAAGGGAAGAACATCACTGCAAATACCCAAAAAATAGCAAAGTAATAATGATCAGTGGAAGACGTTGATTCACTTTCTGAAGGATTAGCCGGATATTGGTGTTGTGAAGTGAGTTGGTTATTCAAAGCGATTATAGCTAACTCTAATCCCTTAGCTAATTTTTGTTGTTTAAATGCGGGTATCATGTTGCTACGGATGATATCTCCAGCCAGAGCATCGGTTACCTTTTCTTCCAGCCCATAACCTACCTGGATGCGGACAGTGCGATCCGACCAGGCAACAACGATCAGTATCCCATCATTACGTTTGGCATCTCCTAAACGCCAATTGTCAAAAACTCTTGTAGCATATTGTTCAATTGTCTCATTTTTGGTTGTGGAAACAATTAATACAGCAATTTGCACTTGGGTATTATTGAAAATAGATTCTAACTTGTGCGTCAGTTCTTTCTTTTCTTGTGAGTTTAAGCTACTCGTAAGACCCGTAACTTGTTGCTGTAATTGTGGGACAATAGTTGGTTGGGCTGCAACAAAGGAACATACGAAAGTGAACATTAGTATGAAATAGCGCATTATAAATTTCTCATTAAATCTGGATAAATAAATTGACGGCGGCATCGGTAATTTTAGATTCGTTATCATTAAAAACTAATACAGAAAAAATAAATATAATTTTGGTGAATATTTTGACATGATTAAATCCATTTTCTTTATTTTCTTCTGACATAATACGTTACTCCCTTTAATTATTAACGATATGTTTCGTATTTTTCTTTAAATCTGCATGTAACAGAATGTTAATAAGACATGATTGTTGCGGCAGGATCTGCAATAATTAACAATTATCCACTTCACAGAGAATGCTATGCAGTACCCGATTAACGAGATGTTCCAGACCCTGCAAGGTGAGGGTTACTTTACCGGCGTCCCCGCCATTTTTATTCGTTTACAGGGATGCCCGGTTGGCTGTGCCTGGTGCGACACCAAACACACCTGGGAAAAGCTTGAGGATCGGGAAGTCTCCCTTTTCAGCATTCTGGCGAAGACCAAAGAGAGTGATAAGTGGGGGGCGGCGAGCAGTGAAGACTTGCTGGCTGTCATTGGTCGTCAGGGATATACCGCGCGGCATGTGGTGATTACGGGTGGTGAGCCTTGCATTCATGATTTGCTGCCACTGACTGACCTGCTCGAAAAGAACGGTTTTAGCTGCCAGATCGAAACCAGTGGAACTCATGAAGTACGCTGCACACCGAATACCTGGGTTACCGTATCGCCAAAGCTGAACATGCGCGGCGGCTATGAAGTGTTGTCACAGGCACTGGAGCGAGCCAACGAAATCAAGCATCCAGTGGGGCGCGTACGCGATATTGAAGCACTGGATGAACTACTGGCAACGCTGACCGATGATAAACCGCGAGTCATTGCACTGCAGCCGATTAGCCAAAAGGATGATGCCACACGATTGTGCATTGAAACCTGTATTGCGCGTAATTGGCGTTTGTCGATGCAAACACATAAATATTTAAATATTGCCTGATTACACATTTATAAGCGTTATAA
>NZ_JBQZXE010000060.1:0-22715 GCF_053555855.1 Shigella sp. SIG3 | reverse complement strand
TGAACGTAGTTAAAAATAAAAGGCATCACAGTGGTGAATAATGCCGCTTTCGGCCAGGCCGGATTAATCGCCGTCAATTCAGCGCGAGCAGACTCATATTGCGCAACCTCCCCGAGTCCCGCGGACGCCAGCATCGCCACCATCAGGCATTTTTCTTTATGCTGCTGTTGTAAATCGCCATACAGCGATAACAGGTCAGGTTGTGAAACAGCAAAGAAATCCGCCTCAATACTGGTTTTCGCCATCTCTTGCGCCCACTGTTTCATTTCACTAAACAGTTGCTGTGCGGTTTGCTGTTCACCCAGCAGTCGCAGCGCCATTCCTTGCCAGAAGAGATAATCAACCGGCTGATCGTTGTAATAACTGTGGATGTTAATGGTGCGATCGCCGGTCGCCGCCAGACGTAAACAACGCATCGCTTCAGTTTCATCGCCCTGCGCGTTGGCGCATATCGCCTGCCAGAACCAGATGTCGTTATCAGTTTGCCCCGGTAAACGGCCTTCGCTTAAATTCTCCGGATAATGCAGCGCGGCATGAAGCAGTTCGCTGGCCTGCTGCGGCTCTCTGGCATCAAGATGCTGCCAGGCGCGTAATAACTGGTTGAGGATAAACTGACTGGTGACCTTCCCTTCCCCGCCTTCCCACGGGTGGAATTTACGCGTGGCGAGAATGTCCGCCGCTTTGTCTGCCTGACCCGTGAGATGCCACAAATTGAGCAGTTCTGCGGTCATGTCGTCGCGTTTCAGCGCAATTTCCAGATTATTTTCCAGACGCGCCAGTCGTTTCTCCGGTGTGGCTCCACTTAACTTATCCAGCAAATCCCGTTCGAAAAGCAGACGTGCATCCTGCGGCGCAAGCTGATAAGCATTATCAAGATAACGCGCGGCCAGCTCATAATCGTGTTTCTTATTCCACGCATGGATCGCTAACCCGCGCCAGCCGTCGGCAAACTCCGGCGACATCTCTACGCAACGTTGCCATAAGGCAATGGCTTTGTTGTAGCTACGTTTGTTGTAGTAGAAGCAGGCCAGTAAATGGCGAGCAAACCAGCACTCTTCAATACTCTCCAGCGCCGCCACTTCTTCCAGCGTATTCGGGAAACGGACAAACTGCGGGAAGACATCAATGGCTTTTGCGACCAGTTCGCCACGTTCGGCTTTCGGCAGCAAGCTGGCTTGCAGGTAAAGCGGCAGCGTGCGCTGGCAGTCCAGTGCGTTCAGCATCTCTGCCGCCAGAGTGGGCATTCCCCAGTTAATCAGTTGCCCGGCGGTCATCAGAGCGTTAACGTCGCGTCCCTGACACAGACCGCGCCACTGCGCGAGGGCTGATTCGCTACGACCATCGAACCAGTTCAGCCACCACAGAGTGGCGTTCAGCGGATAATCACGCAGCAGTTTCTCGCGCTGCAAACGCGCGTTGTCCTGACGACCACTTAACACCAGCAGCAGATTATGCAAGCAAAGCACTTCCTGATTGGTTGGGCAGGCACGAAGACTTTGTTGGCAAAAATCCAGACCCGCGTCGAAGTTATCATTACGCGCCGCCAGTCGTGCCAGACCATAATAGCCGCCTGCTTTACTATTGCCGCTCCAGACCGCACGCCAGAAATCCTCTTCGGCTTGTTGATATTGTCCCTGACGTTCGTAAGCACTGGCGCGAATCAAACTTGCTTGTCCACACTGCGGGTTTTTGTTCAGCGCATGTGCGCGTCCTGACTGGCATACGCCACCGCTTGCGGGAAATCTGCGCGGTTATATTCCAGCATCGCCAGCGCCAGGTTACAGCGATAATCCAGCGGGTCCAGCGCCACGCCGCGCAGGTAGTAATCGAACGGTGAACGGCTGGCGTGATGATATTGCTCCAGATGCTGACCGATAAACCAGGCTTCATCTGTACTGGTAATGTCTTGTGCTGCCAGTGGCGCTTTGGCGACGTCCGGCAACGGCAACTCCTGCGGCTGATGTTCCTGATAACTCAGTACAATATTGCCGTCGGCATCGGAGAGTTCAATGGTCAGTCTGTCAGGATTGATACCGTGCAACACGCCCTGGATGGCGGTCGCTGGTGTCAGGGCCACGGCATCATCGAGCAACGCGTTGCATTTGCCGATTTCGCGGATCGCCAGACGGTATCCGTTCAACGGAGAGATGGCATACAGCCCCCACTCAATCCCCCGCTCACTACGCTGGAGTTTTATCACCGCATCGCGGGAGGCATTTTGCACCATGCACAGAGAATGATAAGGCAGGAAATACTGCTCGAAACGCTTCTCTTCGTAAGCATCAAGCCAGGTAAAATCAGGCTGGTTATCGGCAAAAATACCGGTCATCAGTTCGATATACGGGCCGTTATTGTCGGTCAGACTCTTATCCCACGCCTGGCCAAATTCACTGTGTCCCCAACTCCACTGTTTTTTACCTGGCGCAATATGGTGGTTGGCAACGTGCAGCAAACCGCCATCTTCATCGTGACACCACGCGCCGACAAAATCGTACTGCGATTTTTCGGCCATATATGAGGTTGGAACAGGCACATTTTTATAGCGAGAAATGTCCACTCCGGCGGAGTAGTCCACTTTGTAGTAAGTGCCGGTGGCGATGGGGAAAGCGGAGACGGCCCGTTTGCCGTGATCAAACACCGCAGTCACATCCAGTGGGAAAACGCTCTGATGCCCTTCACCCCCTTTCACTGCCGGGTTGGCCCACCACAAGAAATGACGCGGCGTGGCGTTGCCGTTATAGACGCGGCTGGCGATTTCCAGTGCCGCCCGGTCAGGGCGCAGGGTGAAACCTGTCATCACCTGTAAACCATGCATCGGCTCCGTTTCGCCGACCCACACCGTCTGTGCACCGTCTTCATGGGCTTCGAGGGTGAAATCAACGGGCATAAAGGTGGTCGGGCGATGGTGTTGCGGCCAGTTAAACTCAATCCCGCCGGAGATCCACGGTCCCAGCAGCCCCACCAGCGCAGGTTTAATGACTTCATTGTGATAGACAAAATCGCGCTGTTTCACTTTATCCCATGCGCGATGCACCCGACCGCCCAGTTCCGGCAGGATCATCACTTTGATGTAGTCGTTTTCCAGCCACACCGCCTGCTAGGATTTCAGGGTTTTCTGCTCGCTCAGCGTATCGGTCACGCCGTAGGGATAAACCGCGCCGGACGATCCCTGATAAACGCGATTTTCCAGGAACATGGGATGTATATCCTGCGGCCCGGTTTCATAGGTCGGGATCTCAACGCGCTCTTGCCACACTTTTACTGGAGTCATGGTGCCCTCAATATTAACAAGACATACTGAATTAAAAGATTTGTGGCAGTGTATTGAACAATCTGGCAATGTTTTCGCGGAATAATCACGCAATTAACTAAACAAGGTTTAGTGAAGATGAGAGCCTGCATTAACAATCAACAGATTCGCCACCATAACAAATGCGTGATTCTGGAACTGCTGTACCGGCAAAAGCGCGCCAATAAATCAACGCTGGCCCGGCTGGCGCAAATTTCGATTCCGGCAGTCAGTAATATTTTGCAGGAACTGGAAAGCGAAAAACGGGTGGTGAATATTGACGATGAAAGCCAGACGCGCGGGCATAGTAGCGGTACATGGCTGATTGCGCCGGAAGGTGACTGGACGCTGTGCCTGAACGTGACGCCCACCAGTATTGAGTGTCAGGTTGCTAATGCTTGTTTAAGTCCGAAAGGCGAATTTGAGTATTTACAGATTGATGTACCGACGCCGCAGGCGCTGCTGTCCGAAATCGAAAAATGCTGGCATCGCCACCGTAAATTGTGGCCGGACCGCACCATCAATCTGGCGCTGGCAATCCACGGGCAGGTTGATCCGGTGACCGGCGTATCGCAAACCATGCCGCAAGCGCCGTGGACAACGCCAGTTGAGGTGAAGTATCTGCTGGAAGAGAAGCTGGGCATTCGGGTGCTGGTCGATAATGACTGCGTGATGCTGGCGCAGGCGGAGAAATGGCAAAATAATTCGCAGGAACGGGATTTCTGCGTGATCAACGTTGATTACGGCATTGGCTCGTCGTTCGTGATTAACGAGCAAATTTATCGCGGCAGTTTGTATGGTAGCGGACAGATTGGTCACACCATCGTTAATCCGGATGGCGTCGTCTGCGACTGTGGACGTTACGGCTGCCTGGAAACCGTCGCCTCGTTAAGTGCATTAAAAAAACAGGCGCGGGTATGGCTAAAATCACAACCGGTTAATACTCAGCTTGATCCTGAAAAACTGACAACCGCGCAGTTAATCGCTGCCTGGCAGAGTGGAGAACCGTGGATCACCAGCTGGGTTGATCGCTCTGCCAATGCCATTGGTTTGAGTCTGTATAACTTCCTCAACATCCTCAATATTAATCAGATTTGGTTGTACGGTCGCAGTTGTGCCTTTGGTGAGAACTGGCTTAATACTATTATTCGCCAGACAGGATTTAACCCGTTCGACCGCGACGAAGGACCGAGCGTGAAAGCGACGCAAATTGGCTTCGGGCAATTAAGCCGCGCACAACAGGTGCTGGGAATTGGCTATTTGTATGTTGAGGCGCAGTTACGACAGATTTGATGGCGCGATAACGTAGAAAGGCTTCCCGAAGGAAGCCTTGATGATCATAAACGAAAAATTGCCTGATGCGCTACGCTTATCAGGCCTACACGGAGATTGCAATATATTGAATTTGCAAGATTTTGTAGGCCTGAGAAGGTGTTCATGCCGCATCCAACATGAACAACGAGCACATTGTCAGCAAATCACCGTTTCGCTTATGCGTAAACCGGGTAACGTGCGCAGATGTCGAGAACTTTACCTTTGATGCGCTCGATAACGGCTTCATCATTGATGCTGTCCAGCACGTCACACATCCAGCCAGCCAGTTCTTTCGCTTCAGCTTCTTTAAAGCCGCGACGGGTAATCGCCGGAGTACCTACACGAATACCGGAGGTCACAAACGGGCTCTTCGGATCGTTCGGTACGCTGTTTTTGTTGACGGTGATGTTAGCACGGCCCAGAGCGGCGTCTGCTTCTTTACCGGTCAGGTTTTTATCAACCAGATCAACCAGGAACAGGTGGTTATCAGTGCCGCCGGAAACCACTTTGTAGCCGCGCTCGAGGAACACTTCTACCATCGCTTTAGCGTTTTTCGCGACCTGCTGCTGGTAAGTTTTGAACTCAGGCTCCATCGCTTCTTTCAGAGCAACCGCTTTACCGGCGATTACGTGCATCAACGGACCGCCCTGACCACCAGGGAAAACGGCAGAGTTCAGTTTTTTGTACAGCTCTTCGCTACCACCTTTCGCCAGGATCAGGCCGCCGCGCGGACCCGCCAGGGTTTTGTGAGTGGTGGTAGTAACAACGTGAGCATGAGGAACCGGGTTCGGGTAGACGCCAGCAGCAACCAGGCCCGCAACGTGCGCCATATCAACGAACAGATAAGCACCGATGCTGTCAGCGATTTCACGCATTTTCGCCCAGTCAACCACGCCGGAATATGCAGAGAAACCACCGATAATCATTTTCGGCTTGTGTTCTTTGGCTTGTTTTTCCAGATCGGCGTAATCGATATGACCGGTAGCATCGATACCGTAAGGAACGATGTTGTACAGTTTACCGGAGAAGTTAACCGGAGAACCGTGAGTCAGGTGACCGCCATGCGCCAGGTTCATACCCAGAACGGTATCACCTGGTTCCAGCAGCGCGGTGTAGACCGCAAAGTTAGCCTGGGAGCCGGAGTGCGGCTGGACGTTAGCGTAGTCAGCGCCGAACAGTTCTTTCGCACGATCGATCGCCAGTTGTTCAACGATATCAACATACTCGCAACCACCGTAGTAGCGTTTGCCCGGATAACCTTCAGCATATTTGTTGGTCAGCTGAGAACCCTGCGCCTGCATTACGCGCGGGCTGGTGTAGTTTTCGGAGGCGATCAGTTCGATGTGCTCTTCCTGACGTACTTTTTCCTGCTCCATAGCCTGCCACAGTTCGGCATCATAATCGGCAATGTTCATTTCACGCTTTAACATCCGCATCTCCTGACTCAGCTAACAATAAAATTTTTGGCCTTTATAGGCGGTCCTGTTGGACAACGGCGAACAGTATAACCGAATCATTGTGCGATAACAGGTCTTGACAAAGGAATTTACGCAAACGATTACCTTAAGGCTACGCAAGGCTTTGGAGAATAAAGAGCTTGCAACCGGAAACGGATTTCTTTTCAGGTTTGTGATGCAAATTTTTCACTTCATCACATTCTTTCTGAAAAACACCAAAGAACCATTTACATTGCAGGGCTATTTTTTATAAGATGCATTTGAGATACATCAATTAAGATGCAAAAAAGGAAGACCATATGCTTGACGCTCAAACCATCGCTACAGTAAAAGCCACCATCCCTTTACTGGTGGAAACGGGGCCAAAGTTAACCGCCCATTTCTACGACCGTATGTTTACTCATAACCCAGAACTCAAAGAAATTTTTAACATGAGTAACCAGCGTAATGGCGATCAACGTGAAGCCCTGTTTAACGCTATTGCCGCCTACGCCAGTAATATTGAAAACCTGCCTGCGCTGCTGCCAGCGGTAGAAAAAATCGCGCAGAAGCACACCAGCTTCCAGATCAAACCGGAACAGTACAACATCGTCGGTGAACACCTGTTGGCAACGCTGGACGAAATGTTCAGCCCGGGGCAGGAAGTGCTGGACGCGTGGGGTAAAGCCTATGGTGTACTGGCTAATGTATTTATCAATCGCGAGGCGGAAATCTATAACGAAAACGCCAGCAAAGCCGGTGGTTGGGAAGGTACTCGCGATTTCCGCATTGTGGCTAAAACACCGCGCAGCGCGCTTATCACCAGCTTCGAACTGGAGCCGGTCGACGGTGGCGCAGTGGCAGAATACCGTCCGGGGCAATATCTCGGCGTCTGGCTGAAGCCGGAAGGTTTCCCGCATCAGGAAATTCGTCAGTACTCTTTGACTCGCAAACCGGATGGCAAAGGCTATCGTATCGCGGTGAAACGCGAAGAGGGTGGGCAGGTATCCAACTGGTTGCACAATCACGCCAATGTTGGCGATGTCGTGAAACTGGTCGCTCCAGCAGGTGATTTCTTTATGGCTGTCGCAGATGACACACCAGTGACGTTAATCTCTACCGGTGTTGGTCAAACGCCAATGCTGGCAATGCTCGACACGCTGGCAAAAGCAGGCCACACAGCACAAGTGAACTGGTTCCATGCGGCAGAAAATGGCGAAGTTCACGCCTTTGCTGATGAAGTTAAGGAACTGGGGCAGTCACTGCCGCGCTTTACCGCGCACACCTGGTATCGTCAGCCGAGCGAAGCCGATCGCGCTAAAGGTCAGTTTGATAGCGAAGGTCTGATGGATTTGAGCAAACTGGAAGGTGCGTTCAGCGATCCGACAATGCAGTTCTATCTCTGCGGCCCGGTTGGCTTCATGCAGTTTACCGCGAAACAGTTAGTGGATCTGGGCGTGAAGCAGGAAAACATTCATTACGAATGCTTTGGCCCGCATAAGGTGCTGTAATTTGATGTTGCCGGATGGAAACATCCGGCAACCCTTGACGCGGTTTAAATTGCCGCGTCGTCCTCTTCACCGGTACGGATGCGAATGACCCGAGCCACGTCAAAGACGAAGATTTTACCGTCACCGATTTTGCCGGTTTGCGCCGTGCGAATAATGGTATCGACACAGGTATCGACAATGTCGTCCGGTACGACAATCTCAATTTTCACTTTCGGCAGAAAATCCACCATATACTCCGCGCCGCGGTACAGCTCGGTATGGCCTTTCTGGCGACCAAAGCCTTTCACTTCGGTCACCGTCATGCCGGTAATACCGACTTCGGCCAGTGCTTCGCGGACATCGTCCAGCTTGAAGGGTTTTATAATCGCATCAATCTTTTTCATGCTATTCCTTGAAAAGGTTGTCTGTCTTTTGATCTGCTAAACGTAACACATAACGCCAATTCATTCCTTGAAATCGTTTGCATCCAGCTCGTGTCGGGAAAGCAGTTTATAAAATTCTGTCCGGTTGCGCCCCGCCATTCTCGCCGCGTGGGTGACGTTGCCTTTGGTGATTTGCAGCAGCTTACGCAAATAGTTGAGTTCAAAATGATTACGTGCCTCAACAAAGGTTGGCAGCGCCGTATTTTCACCCTCCAGCGCCTGCTCCACCAGCGCATCACTAATCACCGGAGATGAGGTCAGCGCCACGCACTGTTCAATCACGTTGACCAACTGGCGCACATTACCCGGCCAGCTCGCGGTCATCAGGCGTTTCATCGCATCGGTAGAGAACGCGCGGACAAACGGTTTATGTCGCTCTGCCGCCTGGCGCAACAGGTGATTTGCCAGTAGCGGAATGTCTTCTGTGCGCTCCGCCAGTGCCGGAATTTTCAGGCTGACAACGTTGAGGCGGTAATAGAGATCTTCGCGGAATTCCCCGCGCGCCATCGCTTTTGACAGATCACGGTGAGTGGCAGAAATAATCCGCACATTGATATCAATATCGCGGTTACTGCCCAGCGGGCGCACTTTACGCTCCTGCAACACGCGCAGCAGTTTGACCTGTAACGGCGCAGGCATATCGCCAATTTCATCGAGAAATAGCGTTCCGCCTTCCGCCGCCTGGAATAAACCTTCGCGATTGCTGACAGCGCCAGTAAACGCGCCACGCGCATGACCAAACAGCTCCGACTCCAGCAATTGCTCGGGCAATGCGCCACAGTTAATAGCAATAAATGGTTTGCTGTTGCGCGGGCTGGCGTTGTGGATAGCCTGGGCGAAAATCTCTTTCCCGGTGCCGCTCTGACCGTTAATCAAAACGCTGACGTCTGATTGCGCCACCAGCCGCGCCTGTTCCAGCAAACGCAGCATCAGCGGGCTGCGGGTGACAATTGCCTCGCGCCAGCGTTCATCGGTGGCTGGCGCGGATTGCTCCAGCGCATCGTCAATTGCCTGATATAGCGCATCTTTATCGACAGGCTTGGTGAGGAAACTAAAAACGCCCTGCTGTGTTGCAGCAACGGCATCGGGGATAGAACCATGCGCAGTAAGAATAATTACTGGCATTCCCGGCTGCACTTTCTGGATTTCAGCAAATAGCTGCATACCGTCCATTTCATCCATCCGCAGGTCGCTGATAACTAAATCTACTTTTTCGCGATTCAGTACCCGTAATCCTTCAGCGCCACTTTCCGCCGTGACCACACTGTAGCCTTCGCTGGTCAGGCGCAGGCCAAGCAGTTTCAGCAATCCCGGATCGTCATCGACCAATAATAAATGCGCAGGTTTATGGCTCATCAGGAGTGACCTCATGGGTGGATGGCGCGGGCTTTTCACTCTCGTGCGGCGTATCCGGCGAGAAATTTCCAGCCGGTTTGCGGGTCGAGAGCTGGCGTTCAATATCGGTCAGGTTTTCCAGCTTGCGGGTGGTGAGTTCCAGTTGCTGCTGTAGAACGTGATGTTGCTGGCGCAATGTATCCAGCTCGCTGTCGCTGGACTGCTGGAGTTTACTGTAACGTTGGCGCTCTTCCGCCAGTTGCAGTTGCAGCGCCTGACCGTCGCGCCAGAGTTGATACAGTGGGCGAACCTGTGCCGGGATCTCGGTACTTAACGCTTCAATACGCGCGACCAGCTGGCGGCGCTCATACGGCGTAATTTTGGCGTCGGCGAGCAAAATCCCTTGTTTAAAGGTATTTTGCCAGCTGCCGTCGTCATATTGGCGAGCTTGCTGACGCGACTGCGCAGGCATTAAACGATCAGCACAATCCATCGCCCGCAGCCAGTAAAGCGGATTGGTTTCGGTTGATTTACCTTGCAGCGCCCAGATGTCGCTACATTCAGTAGAAAGATAGTCAGCCAGTTGATAAACCGGAATTTTTTCTTCTGCTGGCGTATCAATGGCTGGCTTATTGTGATTCTGCACGCAACCCAGCAATGCCAGACATGGCAGCCCTGCCAGCCACAGCCGTCGGGGCAATAATCGTTGAAAAATGTGTCGCATATTCACCAGACTTAAAGCCTATCCCAGTGGGCGTAATTGTTGCAGACAGTCTGGACATGGACAGCGCGGAGAAACCGGGGCGTACATATCGTACGTGAAGATTTCGAGCACTACCCGGGGCCGAACTGACAAATAAAATAGCCTGATAGGATAGGCTGTTAGCATTATTTCGTGTTTTTCGACGACGGTAATTCAATGCGGAAACAAACGTCTTGCCCGCTCTCGTCGACCAGATACAGTTCCCCTTGCATACGGCGAATACAATCCCTGGCAATGCTTAATCCCAGACCGCTGCCCTTCACCGCCCCTTTTCGCTGGTGGCTTCCCTGAAAAAAGGGTTCGAAGATCATGGCGCGTTCCTCTTGCGGAATGGGCGTGCCTGTATTGATGACATCAATATAAACCCGCGCACCATGTAAACTGCTGCGAAGGCAAATGTTACCGGATTCAGCCCCGTAGTGCACCGCATTGGAGTAAAGATTATCCAGTACGCTCATCAGCAGCATTGGCTCCGCCAAGCAAGCTGTTGCTTTGAGATCGACGTCGGTATGCATCATTTTAGCCCGTGCGGGCAGGCTATGAGCAGAAACCACTGTCTCCACCAGCGGTGCTAATTCAACATTCTCCAGTTCCACCGCACTGTCCGCCTGTTTACGGTTGTAATCAAGCAGTTGTTCGATCAGTTTTTGCAAATTGCAGCTGCTGCTATCAAGAATGCTCACCACCTCTTTTTGCTCTGGCGTAAGCGGCCCGACAACCTGATCAGCCAGTAATTCAGTGCCCTCGCGCATACTCGCCAGTGGCGTTTTTAATTCATGAGATAAATGTCTTAAAAATTGATGGCGTTGGGATTCCAGCCATGACAGGCGCTCACTTAACCAAAGAATACGTTGCCCAACCGAGCGTAACTCGCTCGGTCCACAGAACGAAACGCTATTGCCCAGAGAACGCCCTTCCCCCAGACGGTTGATCATGCGCTCGATATTTTTCACCGGCCCGATAATCATCCGCGTGAAAAGTAGCACCATCACCAGACTCACCAGAAATAGCACCAGCGATTGCCAACCAAAATATTGCCCACGTTCGGCGATTTCACGCTGAAGTTGCTGCCCACGAGAGAACACCACTGTGCGCGTGGCCTGCACCATTTCGGTATTGGCACTGGCAAAGGCTTCAAGACGCGCGGCGGCGGCAGCATCGGGACCACTGTTGTTACACTGAAGTTGGGCCAGATTGTTCAAATCCTGACGCAATGCCTGGTAAAGTTTATCGTCTGGCAGTACGCCTGCGTGGGCATCGAGCATTTCGCTGTAACGCTTGCGCTGGCTTTGATAAACCTTCGCAAGCGTAGGGTCGTCCAGCACGCAATACTGACGGTAGCTACGCTCCATCTCCAGCGCCGCGTTGGTCATCGCTTCACTACGCCGGGCATCAATAAGCGTAGTGCGGTTAACCAGCGCCGCCTGATCGCTAAGCGCATTCAGGCTTTGCCAGGCTTGCCATGCCAGCACCAACAGGGGTAGTAGAATTAGCAAAAATGCCAGCATTACCAGTTGTCGTAATGAGCGGGGAAAAACGGGCCAGCGTTTCAAGGTGTTACTCTCGTCAGACGCGAATAGCCTGATGCTAACCGAGGGGAAGTTCAGATACAACAAAGCCGGGAATTACCCGGCTTTGTTATGGAATAAGGCGGTGCCTAACTCGACGTTTCGCCCGATGGTTGATATAGCTACGCTGATATCAGAAGTTGGACGGCAGGCACCTTGTTGTGCGTCATTCGAATTTTATGTAGCACGTCCCGAAGGGGCTGACATAAGTCGGTGAATGAGCCACTGCTTACTATTATGCAGTAACTGTGCCAATAAAGAAAATAGTTTGGTAACGTACTGATTATACGTTGCTTTGAGAGATTTATGGCTTCTTCGCTATTTGAATGTAAATCAGCCACTGTGTCGCTAAAAAGAGACAACTTAAGATAAACTTATTAGATTACAATAAAATCAATCATTTAAGTGTCGCCAGAAAGCGACACGGTAAACCACCCATTGTCGTGATTTACAGACACAAAAAAGCTCCCAGAGTTGGGAGCTTATGATAGTGGTTGGTGCTTAATGCCGCATCCGGGCTGCAAAACCAATGAACTGATGACTTACCCCAACTGCTTACGCGCATTGCGGAAAATGCGCATCCATGGGCCATCCTCGCCCCAGTTTTCCGGATGCCAGGAGTTGCTGACAGTACGGAAAACACGTTCCGGGTGCGGCATCATAATGGTGACTCGACCACTTTCAGTCGTAACCGCCGTAATACCGTTCGGTGAACCGTTCGGGTTAGCCGGGTAGGTTTCAGTGACTTTGCCGAAGTTATCGACATAGCGCAGTGCCACCAGCCCTTTGCTTTCCAGTGCCGCCAGATGCGCCGCATCACGCACTTCCACGCGCCCTTCACCATGAGAGACAGCAATCGGCATTTGCGAGCCCACCATCCCCTGCAACAGCAGAGACGGGCTTTGGGTTACTTCAACCAGGCTGAAACGCGCTTCAAAGCGATCGGAGGTGTTACGCACAAAACGTGGCCACAACTCGCTCCCCGGGATCAGTTCACGCAGGTTAGACATCATCTGGCAACCGTTACATACCCCCAGGGCCAGCGTTTGCGGACGATGGAAGAAGGTTGCAAACTCATCGCGTACACGGTCATTGAACAGGATAGACTTCGCCCAACCTTCACCGGCACCCAGCACATCACCGTAGGAGAAACCTCCGCACGCGACCAGGGCGTGAAAATCCTCCAGTCCCGTACGTCCAGTCAGCAGGTCGCTCATATGCACGTCGATAGCATCAAAGCCCCCACGTTGGAAAGCTGCCGCCATTTCAACATGCGAGTTCACGCCCTGCTCACGCAGTACGGCAACTTTCGGACGTGCGCCAGTGGCAATATACGGTGCTGCCACATCTTCGTTGATATCGAACGACAGTTTTACATTCAGGCCCGGATCGGCGTCGTTAGATTTCGCCTGATGCTCCTGATCGGCACACTCCGGGTTGTCACGCAGGCGCTGCATCTGCCAGGTAGTTTCTGCCCACCAGACACGCAACGTAGTGCGGCTTTCGCTGAATACAGTCTGCCCGTTGGCGGTAATCACAAAACGGTCACCGGAAACCGCCTGCCCAACATAATGGACGCAATCCGCAAGCCCATGCTGTGCCAGTACGGACTCGACCGCTTCACGGTCAGCGGCACGAACCTGAATCACCGCACCCAGTTCTTCGTTAAACAACGCCGCCAGGCGATCGTCACCCAGAGAGGCGATATCCGCGTCAATGCCACAATGACCTGCAAAGGCCATTTCCGCCAGCGTTACCAGCAGGCCGCCATCAGAGCGGTCGTGATACGCCAGCAGCTTACGCTGTGCAACCAGCGCCTGAATCGCGTCATAGAAGCCTTTCAGTTGGACAACATCGCGTACATCTGCCGGTTTGTCGCCAAGCTGACGATAAACCTGCGCCAGCGCCGTTGCGCCCAGCGCGTTATTGCCTTTGCCCAAATCAATCAGCAGCAGTGCGTTATCTTCGGTACAAAGCTGCGGCGTGATGGTGTGACGTACATCTTCCACGCGGGCAAATGCAGAAATCACCAGCGACAGCGGCGACGTCATTTCGCGCTCTTCGTTACCTTCCTGCCAGCGGGTTTTCATCGACATAGAGTCTTTACCCACCGGGATCGTCAGGCCCAGCGCCGGACAAAGTTCTTCACCCACGGCTTTAACGGCTTCATACAGGCCCGCATCTTCACCAGGGTGGCCTGCCGCCGCCATCCAGTTGGCGGAAAGTTTAATGCGTTTGATATCGCCAATCTGTGTTGCGGCAATATTGGTTAACGCTTCACCGACCGCCAGACGGGCAGAGGCGGCGAAATCCAGCAGCGCAACCGGCGCACGCTCGCCAATCGCCATCGCTTCACCGTAGTAGCTGTCGAGGCTGGCGGTAGTGACCGCGCAGTTAGCGACCGGCACCTGCCACGGCCCCACCATCTGATCGCGCGCCACCATGCCGGTTACGCTGCGGTCACCGATGGTCACCAGGAAAGTTTTCTCCGCCACGGTCGGCAGATGCAGTACGCGTTTCACCGCGTCTGCAATGGTGATCCCTTCACGGACCAGCGCATCGCCCTTCGCTTTCAGCGTTTGTACATCGCGGGTCATCTTCGGCGTTTTACCAAGCAGGACGTCCAGCGGCAGATCGATCGGCTGATTATCAAAATGACGATCGTGCAGAGAAAGATGCAGTTCTTCGGTCGCTTCACCAATCACCGCGTAGGGTGCGCGCTCACGCTTACACAGTTCGTCAAACAGCGGTAATTGATCGGCAGCAACCGCCAGCACGTAGCGTTCCTGGGATTCGTTACACCAGATTTCCAGCGGGCTCATGCCCGGTTCGTCGCTTAGAATATCGCGCAGTTCAAATTTACCGCCGCGTCCGCCGTCGCTCACCAGCTCCGGCATCGCGTTAGAAAGACCGCCCGCACCGACGTCGTGGATAAACAGAATTGGGTTAGCATCACCAAGCTGCCAGCAACGGTCGATCACTTCCTGGCAACGACGCTCCATCTCCGGGTTGTCGCGCTGTACGGAAGCAAAGTCGAGGTCGGCATCAGACTGACCAGACGCCATGGAAGACGCCGCGCCGCCGCCAAGACCGATGTTCATTGCCGGGCCGCCGAGAACGACCAGCTTCGCACCGACGTTGATCTCGCCTTTTTGTACGTGATCGGCGCGAATGTTGCCGATCCCGCCCGCCAGCATGATCGGTTTGTGATAACCGCGCAGCTCTTCGCCATTGTGGCTGTTCACTTTTTCTTCATAAGTACGGAAGTAGCCGTTCAGTGCCGGACGACCAAATTCGTTGTTAAACGCCGCACCGCCCAGCGGGCCTTCGGTCATGATGTCCAGCGCGGTAACAATGCGCTCAGGCTTACCGAAATCTTCTTCCCACGGCTGTTCGAAGCCAGGAATTCGCAGGTTGGATACGGAGAAACCAACCAAACCAGCTTTCGGCTTCGCGCCGCGCCCGGTGGCACCTTCATCGCGGATTTCACCGCCGGAACCGGTCGCCGCGCCCGGCCACGGAGAAATCGCCGTCGGGTGGTTGTGAGTTTCGACTTTCATCAGGATGTGCGCCGGTTCCTGATGGAAATTGTAGCGGCCCGTTTCGTGGTCAGCAAAGTAGCGGCCCACTTCAGAACCTTCCATTACGGCGGCGTTATCTTTATAAGCAGAGAGAACGTGATCTGGCGTGGTTTCGAAAGTATTTTTGATCATCCTGAACAGCGATTTCGGCTGTTGTTCACCGTCGATAATCCAGTCGGCGTTAAAAATTTTGTGGCGGCAGTGCTCAGAGTTCGCCTGAGCGAACATATACAGCTCGATGTCGTTCGGGTTACGACCAAGCTTTGTGAAAGCATCCTGCAGATAGTCAATTTCATCTTCCGCCAGAGCCAGGCCAAGACGCAGGTTAGCGTCGATCAGCGCCTGACGGCCCTGCCCCAGCAAATCAACGCTTGTGACCGGAGTCGGTTGATGGTGGGCAAACAACTGCTCTGCATCATCTAAATCAAAAAAGACCGTTTCCATCATGCGGTCGTGCAGTTCAGCGGTAACCTGCTGCCATTGTTCATTGGTCAGCGTACCGGCTTCTATATAGTAAGCAACGCCGCGCTCAAGGCGGTTTACCTGTTGTAGCCCGCAGTTATGGGCAATATCGGTCGCTTTCGAAGACCAGGGAGAGATGGTGCCAGGACGCGGGGTCACCAGCAGGAGTTTGCCTTGCGGGGCGTGGCTGGCGAGTGCCGGACCATATTTCAGCAGGCGTTCAAGTTGTGCGTGCTCATCATCGTTTAACGGCGCATTGAGGTCAGCAAAATGGACATACTCGGCGTAAATATTGTGAACCGGGAGCCTGGCAGCCTGAAAACGTGCCAGCAGTTTGTTGATTCGGAATGCCGACAGTGCAGGCGAACCACGCAGAATTTCCATCATAAGTCTCTCGTCTTCTAAGCTTTCGGTGTACCCAAGGGGGGGAAACGGGCGTCATTATAAAGAATCTGATGCGCTGACGAAACCGTTTGCGTGGAAATAAAATCACCATCGTGAATTAGCAACGCGTGCCGCCAATGGCTGTAATAAGTTGCCATCTGGCGCAGGTTTACGCAAAATGCCGCTCATTTATGAGTAAACCTTTCACTATTATTACGTTTTTTCAAGCTGGGACGCGCACGACACAGAGAATTAACTAATTGAAAAAATTAAAGATTAATTATCTGTTCATCGGCATTCTGGCACTGCTGCTCGCGGTCGCTCTCTGGCCATCCATTCCCTGGTTTGGTAAAGCCGACAACCGTATCGCCGCCATTCAAGCGCGGGGAGAGTTGCGTGTGAGCACCATTCATACTCCCCTGACTTATAACGAAATCAACGGGAAACCTTTTGGCCTGGATTACGAACTGGCGAAACAGTTTGCCGATTACCTCGGCGTAAAACTGAAAGTGACCGTGCGGCAGAATATCAGCCAGCTGTTTGACGACCTTGATAATGGTAACGCCGACCTGCTGGCGGCAGGACTGGTCTATAACAGTGAGCGGGTAAAAAATTATCAGCCTGGCCCTACCTATTATTCCGTGTCACAACAACTGGTTTATAAAGTGGGTCAGTATCGCCCACGTACGCTGGGCAACCTGACGGCGGAGCAACTCACCGTTGCACCGGGTCATGTGGTGGTTAACGATCTCCAGACCCTGAAAGAAACAAAATTCCCGGAATTAAGCTGGAAGGTAGACGACAAAAAAGGCTCTGCGGAATTAATGGAAGATGTCATCGAAGGAAAACTCGATTACACCATTGCTGATTCTGTCGCCATCAGCCTGTTTCAGCGCGTTCACCCGGAGCTCGCCGTAGCGCTCGATATCACCGATGAACAACCGGTGACTTGGTTTAGCCCGTTAGATGGCGATAATACCCTTTCCGCCGCCCTGCTCGACTTCTTCAACGAAATGAATGAAGACGGTACGCTGGCACGCATTGAAGAGAAATACCTGGGGCATGGCGATGATTTTGATTACGTCGATACGCGCACATTTTTACGCGCCGTCGATGCGGTACTGCCGCAGTTAAAGCCCCTGTTTGAGAAATACGCCGAAGAAATTGACTGGCGTTTGCTGGCCGCTATTGCTTATCAGGAATCGCACTGGGATGCACAGGCCACTTCACCGACGGGTGTGCGCGGCATGATGATGTTAACCAAAAATACCGCGCAAAGCCTCGGCATTACGGATCGTACCGATGCCGAACAGAGCATCAGCGGTGGCGTGCGTTATTTGCAGGATATGATGAGTAAAGTGCCGGAAAGTGTGCCGGAGAACGAACGGATCTGGTTTGCCCTCGCTGCGTACAATATGGGCTATGCGCATATGCTGGATGCCCGCGCCCTGACGGCAAAAACCAAAGGGAATCCTGACAGTTGGGCTGACGTAAAACAGCGTCTGCCTTTACTTAGCCAGAAACCCTATTACAGCAAGCTGACTTACGGCTACGCTCGTGGGCATGAAGCCTACGCTTATGTCGAAAATATTCGTAAGTATCAGATTAGCCTGGTGGGTTATCTGCAAGAGAAAGAGAAGCAGGCTACAGAAGCGGCGATGCAACTGGCGCAGGATTATCCGGCGGTATCGCCTACGGAGTTGGGCAAAGAGAAATTTCCTTTTCTCTCGTTTCTTTCCCAGTCGTCATCAAACTATTTGACCCATTCTCCCTCTCTGCTGTTTTCCAGGAAAGGGAGTGAAGAGAAACAAAATTAATCCGTCGAGGATTGCGCTTTTTTCTGCGCTTTAATTTCCTGGCGGCGCATGCGAAAGAAGTCACTGAGCAACGCCGCGCACTCATCCGCCAGTATTCCTTCCGTAATTTCCACTCGGTGATTCATACCCGGATGATGCAGCACATCCATTAAAGATCCCGCAGCGCCAGTTTTCGCGTCACGCGCACCAAAGACCACGCGACCAATGCGACTGTGGATCATCGCTCCGGCACACATTACACATGGTTCAAGCGTGACATACAACGTGGCGTCGATCAGACGATAATTTTGCATCACCAGACCACCCTGCCGCAGGGCCATGATTTCTGCATGTGCGGTGGGATCATGGCGACCAATCGGGCGGTTCCAGCCTTCGCCGATTACCCGATTGTTATGCACTAATACCGCGCCGACCGGCACTTCCCGCTCATCCCAGGCACGTTTCGCCAGCGTCAGCGCGTGACGCATCCAGTATTCGTGGCTAAATTCGACTTCAGACAAAAAGAAAACTCCGGTTATAAAAGCGCGGCGCATTATACACGGACGCTATGCTTTACTCTATTCCAGTTGCTGGAGTTCACCGCGCGGGGTTACTCGCCAACGATGCTGACAGAAATAAAGCAGCGGATTGTCCTGATTACTGTCGCTATAGCCACTGTACAGCCGCAGCGGCGTGCCGATTTTGCGCTCCAGTTGTGCGACCTTTTCATGTCCCAGACAACGCATCGTCAATACCCAACCACCATAGCCACGCTGAATTTGGCTGGCGATAAGATTAACCCGCGGCAGCCAGGGCGTATCGAAATAAACCGCTTCAACCAGCGGCTGCGGAGAGCCGGTAATCAACCAGATATCAGCATCGGAACTTAACAGGTAGGTGGTTAATCGCTCCTGAACCAGCGGAAAGGCGGTAACATTGTCGCGAAACCAGCGCACGAAATCGGCCTGCAACGTCTGTAAACGTGCTTCGCTGTGACCAAAAGTGCACCCCCACAGAAGCAGACTCATCGGCCAGCGTGCCGCACGACCTTTTATCAATAACGCAATGGCTATAATCGGTAACAACGGCAGGACAAGTAACGCATTCAGCGGTTGGCGACGCAGTAAATAGCGCAGAAAACTGCCGAACATATCCTGCTGATGCAATGTTCCATCTAAGTCAAAAAACACCACACGACGCTCGTGAGTTGCCAAACCATACTCCTCTGGACTGAAACATCCTGATTAATTTTCGCTACTACATAGCCTAACAGATAGATCATCACTTTTCCGGCAACAATCGACCGCATCATGGCTAACTGGAATTTTTAATTCATGGCAATTAGCGGCAATGGAATATAAAATTCACTCGCGTGTGTCTCATATTGCCTGTTGTCGCCACTATTTCATCGCGAGGAAAGATATGAACGGCTTACTTCGTATCCGTCAGCGTTACCAGGGGCTTGCCCAGAGTGATAAAAAACTGGCGGATTATCTGCTGCTACAACCTGATACGGCGCGCCATTTAAGCTCTCAGCAACTGGCCAACGAAGCCGGAGTCAGTCAGTCCAGCGTCGTGAAGTTCGCGCAAAAACTCGGCTATAAAGGTTTTCCGGCGCTTAAGTTGGCGTTGAGTGAAGCGCTGGCAAGCCAGCCGGAATCGCCCTCCGTGCCCATTCATAACCAAATCCGCGGTGATGATCCGTTACGGCTGGTCGGCGAAAAACTGATTAAAGAAAATACTGCCGCTATGTACGCAACGCTAAACGTTAATAGTGAAGAGAAACTGCATGAATGCGTAACAATGTTGCGCTCTGCGCGGCGGATAATTCTGACCGGTATTGGCGCTTCGGGTCTGGTGGCGCAAAACTTTGCCTGGAAGCTGATGAAGATTGGCTTCAATGCTGCCGCACTGCGCGATATGCATGCGCTACTCGCAACAGTACAGGCGTCGTCCCCTGACGATCTGTTATTAGCCATTTCCTACACCGGTGTACGACGCGAGTTAAACCTGGCGGCAGATGAGATGCTGCGAGTGGGCGGAAAAGTGCTGGCGATTACCGGCTTTACTCCGAATGCCCTGCAACAGCGTGCTTCTCATTGCCTGTATACCATTGCCGAAGAACAAGCGACAAACAGTGCTTCAATCTCTGCTTGTCACGCTCAGGGAATGTTAACGGATTTGCTGTTCATTGCGCTGATTCAGCAGGATCTGGAACTGGCACCAGAACGTATTCGTCATAGTGAAGCGCTGGTGAAAAAACTGGTCTGAGTAAAGAATGCGCGTATAATGCCCGCCCGGTTTGTGTTGTTTTGAGAGTTTCCTTATGGCGCTGTTAATCACTAAAAAATGCATCAATTGTGATATGTGTGAAATCAAATAAAAACACATTTATTTTCATAGTGATACAGCAATGTGTTATTGAATGTGTTGTTGGATTTATGGTGCAAAAAAATTTTGCATAAGTTCAGCAACACAAAGAACACCACTTTCTTTAACGTCCTCCGCGCCCTAAAGGACGGGGCTTTACGGCGCAAAAGGCCTGTGACATACAACATTAACTTTTCAGTCAACCGTAGCACGTCCTTGTATACGCCGTGTCTGCGGTTTTATATAACCCTGGCTGGAAACCTCTTATACAAAGTCGATTCGCCAACATCATAGATGATCGCCACCTTCTGGCGAGAAACTCCTGATGCAATTAGTCGCCCGGCCTGCGCCCATTATTCTGGTGAAAGTTTGGGACGGCGACCGCCAATTCGTCCCTGTGCGCGAGCAGCTTCCAGTCCTGCTTTTGTTCGTTCAACAATCAGTTCACGTTCCATTTCAGCCAGGGCACCCATCACATGGAAGAAAAAGCGTCCCATTGGTGTGCTGGTATCAATTGAATCAGTCAGACTACGAAAGTTGATGCCTCGTTCGCGCAACTCCTCCACCAGCACGACAAGATGCCGCATACTGCGCCCCAGCCGATCCAGCTTCCAGACAACCAGTGTGTCGCCTGCCGATAATGTCCTGAGCAGTTTTTTCAGCCCCGGTCTTTCGGACTTTGTACCACTTATCTTGTCTTCAAAAATCAGCTCGCATCCTGCACAGTTCAACGCATTACGTTGTAGATCGGTATTCTGGTCATTTGTTGATACGCGTACATAGCCAATAAGCATGGTAAATCCCCCTGTTAACAAGACACTGCGTCAAAAGTCGGGGGGGGGGGGGGAGAATTGGGTGATCTCCTTCCATGGGAATACACAGTCATTATAAAATAGAATGTACTGTTTTTTTAAAGAAAAAAACAGTACATTGAGATATGATTTGGATCATTACTAAATCCTTTGCTGAAGTTACTATGTATATAAGCTTATTTTATACATGATTATTAGCAACAAATATTACCAAGTCAAGTAGTCAGGCTGGCTAAAATAGTTGGAGATGTTGTAGTATCTTACTCAAGACTAATGTCTTCTGGTATAAATCCTCTGCATTGTGAATATGTAAAACATCAAAAAAAGATGAACCAAATATACGAAAAAAGCAAATATACTTACCAGGGTAGAAAGCATGATATAACACTCATTCCCTTATGGCGAATATTCTGAAACACCCTCCTCATTAGGAGAGATACATTAAATACAATTTATTCACAATCTAATTCCATATCCATATGCGAGAAATTAATATGCTCAGAAATATTTCATCCTGTTTATTTCCACATATCAGCACAATTACATCCCCCAACCATTATTTGTCCGAATGGGATGATTGGGAGAAACAGGGGTTACCGGAAGAACAGCGTACTGAGGCGGTAAGAAGACTTCGTGCATGTCTTACCTCTAAGGGGCATAAACTGGACCTGCGAGCCTTGGCGCTTTCCTCGTTACCTGTACTCCCTGCTTGCATTAAAAAGCTTGATGTGAGCTGTAATAAATTAACCATCCTTACTGATTTACCTGAAAATATTAAAGAACTTATTGCAAGAGATAATTTCTTAACACATATATCTGCATTACCACATTATCTAATAACTTTGGATGTATCCGAAAATCAATTAGAGAATCTGCCGTTATTACCAGACACCATCAAATCACTAAGCGCAGAGTATAATAGGTTATCCACACTGCCTTCATTACCCTTGAATTTAAAAAAACTTGAGGTTAGGAACAACGAACTGCAAACTCTTCCATCTCTGCCTTCTAATCTTAAGATACTTAAGGTTGCGCACAACCATCTTACTGAACTGCCCCCTTTACCTAGGAGACTGCAACTTCTTTTTGCATATAGCAATAGATTAAGCAACTTACCAAACATCCAAGAAAATATTATCATGAGAAGATTTTTTTATTTTGAAAACAACCAAATAACTACAATCCCGACAAATCTTTTTCGTTTAGATCCTCATATAACTATTGAGATTGCAAATAACCCCTTATCAGATCAAACTCTGCTATTCTTAATACAGCAAACTTCGGTTCCAAATTTTAACGGGCCTCAGTTTCGTATTTCCCTGTCAGACCAAAACAGACTGTTTTTACGCCAGATGTTGCCGCAAAATTTACATTCGCGCCATATCAGAGTCATCACTGAAGGGGGGCAGAACTTTCAGATCCCCCCTCTTCCCGAAACTGTGGCAGCCTGGTTTCCTGAAGCAGATCGTCGGGAGGTTTCTACACAATGGACTTCTTTTTCCACCGAGGAGAATTCCCGGGCATTCTCCGCGTTCCTTGACCGCCTTTCCAATACCGTCTCTGCACGCAATACCTCCGGATTCCGTGAACAGGTCGCTGCATGGCTGGAAAAACTCAGTGCCTCTGCGGAGCTTCGACAGCAGTCTTTCACTGTTGCTGCTGATGCCACTGA
>NZ_JBQZXE010000059.1:0-22839 GCF_053555855.1 Shigella sp. SIG3 | reverse complement strand
TCTGATGCCATTCTATTTCAGGAAGGAGTGTCCGTTAAACTCAGGCTACTTCATACCCCTTCTTCACCTTCTCCGCAATCAGCTTCAGTTCCGCTTTTTCCGCCGCCGCAGCATCTGAAAAACTTTTTATCTGACTTTGCCCTTTGGTGCCAACTTTTCCCCAACTGATATGCAACTCGTTTCCCTGTTGCTCCACCGTCCAGAATTTATGTGATTTTTCGTCCTGATAGATAAAGTGTCTCATTCTGCATCCCTGTAATTTTATCCAGTTGAATGCAGATGCTACCAGTATTTATACGGGTTAGAGAGAGACAAAATCGCAAGAAAACAACTTTAGGAATTTATAAAGAAAAGGCGCTGTCGATGCAGCGCCTTGAAGGGGGATTATTTCACCTGATGACCCGGTTTAGCACCGGCATCCGGGCTTAGCAGGAAAATATCTTTCCCGCCAGGACCGGCAGCCATCACCATGCCTTCAGAGATACCGAAGCGCATTTTACGTGGTGCCAGGTTAGCCACCATAATGGTGTGACGACCAATCAGTGCCTGCGGATCCGGGTAAGCAGAACGAATACCGGAGAAGACATTGCGTTTTTCACCGCCGAGATCCAGCGTCAGGCGCAGCAGTTTGTCAGAACCTTCAACAAACTCTGCGTTTTCGATCAGCGCCACGCGCAGGTCAACTTTGGCGAAGTCGTCAAAGGTGATGGTTTCCTGAATCGGATCATCTGCCAGTGGGCCAGTAACTGGCGCGGTAGTGGCTTTCACTTCTTCTTTAGAGGCTTCCACCAGAGCTTCAACCTGTTTCATATCGATGCGGTTATACAGCGCCTTGAACGGATTCACTTTGTGGCCCAGCAGCGGTTGCTGGATACCATCCCAGGTCAGTTCCGTATTGAGGAAGGCTTCTGCACGCTCGGTCAGTTTCGGCAGTACCGGCTTCAGGTAAGTCATCAGCACGCGGAACAGGTTGATGCCCATTGAGCAAATCGCCTGCAGGTCAGCATCGCGACCTTCCTGTTTTGCGACTACCCACGGAGCCTGCTCGTCGACATAGCGGTTAGCCAGGTCAGCCAGTGCCATGATTTCGCGCACTGCTTTACCAAATTCACGGCTTTCCCACGCTTCACCAATCACTTCAGCGGCATCGGTAAAGGTTTTGTACAGCTCAGGGTCAGCCAGCTCGCTTGCCAGCACACCGTCAAAACGCTTGTTGATAAAGCCCGCATTACGGGAGGCCAGGTTAACCACTTTGTTCACGATATCGGCATTCACACGCTGAACGAAATCTTCCAGGTTGAGATCGATATCATCAATGCGCGAAGAGAGTTTCGCAGTGTAGTAGTAACGCAGGCTGTCAGCGTCAAAATGATTCAGCCAGGTGCTGGCTTTAATAAAGGTGCCGCGAGACTTGGACATCTTCGCGCCGTTCACCGTCACATAGCCATGAACAAACAGGTTGGTCGGCTTGCGGAAGTTGCTGCCTTCCAGCATGGCAGGCCAGAACAGGCTGTGGAAGTAAACGATATCTTTACCGATGAAGTGGTACAGCTCGGCGGTGGAGTCTTTCTTCCAGTATTCATCGAAGCTTACGCTGTCGCCGCGCTTGTCGCACAGATTCTTGAAAGAACCCATGTAGCCAATCGGTGCGTCCAGCCAGACGTAGAAATATTTGCCCGGCGCGTTCGGAATTTCAAAACCAAAGTATGGCGCGTCGCGGGAGATATCCCACTGTTGCAGGCCGGATTCAAACCACTCCTGCATTTTGTTTGCCACCTGCTCCTGCAACGCACCGCTGCGGGTCCATGCCTGCAGCATTTCGCTGAAAGAGGGCAGATCAAAGAAGAAGTGTTCAGAATCACGCATCACTGGTGTAGCACCAGAAACCACCGATTTCGGCTCGATCAATTCAGTCGGGCTGTAGGTCGCGCCGCAGACTTCGCAGTTATCGCCGTATTGATCCGGGGATTTACATTTCGGGCAGGTGCCTTTCACAAAACGGTCCGGCAGGAACATGCCTTTTTCCGGATCGTACAGCTGAGAGATGGTGCGGTTTTTAATAAAACCGTTTTCTTTCAGGCGAGAGTAGATAAGTTCTGACAACTGGCGGTTCTCTTCGCTGTGCGTCGAGTGATAGTTGTCATAGCTGATGTTAAAGCCTGCGAAATCAGTCTGATGCTCCTGACTCATTTCGCCAATCATCTGCTCCGGGGTGATACCGAGCTGCTGAGCTTTCAGCATGATCGGTGTACCGTGGGCATCGTCGGCGCAGATGAAGTTGACCTCGTGGCCGCGCATTCGCTGGTAACGGACCCAGACATCAGCCTGGATGTGCTCCAGCATATGGCCGAGGTGGATTGAGCCGTTAGCGTACGGCAGTGCGCACGTCACCAGAATTTTCTTCGCGACTTGAGTCATAGTAGGCATTACTTCTTAATAGTGAAAAGGGGTTAGATAGTACCAAATGGGAAAATGTTAAGTAAGTACTTCTCTATATTCTTCAGGTAAACTATCAGCTGATGGTTTATCTATACAAAAAAGGAGTCGGGATGAACGAACAATCCCAGGCCAAATCACCAGAAGCCTTGCGCGCAATGGTCGCCGGGACACTGGCCAATTTTCAGCACCCAACCCTGAAGCATAACCTCACCACGCTGAAAGCGTTGCACCATGTCGCCTGGATGGACGACACGTTGCATGTGGAACTGGTTATGCCGTTTGTCTGGCATAGCGCGTTCGAAGAGTTAAAAGAGCAATGTAGCGCCGAACTGCTGCGCATCACCGGGGCGAAAGCTATCGACTGGAAACTGTCGCATAACATAGCCACTCTGAAACGCGTGAAGAATCAGCCGGGAATTAACGGTGTGAAGAACATTATCGCGGTGAGTTCCGGTAAAGGCGGCGTGGGTAAATCGTCCACGGCGGTAAACCTGGCGCTGGCACTGGCGGCGGAAGGGGCGAAAGTCGGCATTCTGGACGCCGATATCTACGGCCCATCAATTCCCACCATGCTGGGCGCAGAAAATCAGCGTCCAACTTCGCCGGACGGTACCCACATGGCACCGATTATGTCTCATGGCCTGGCAACCAATTCAATTGGTTATCTGGTCACTGACGACAATGCGATGGTGTGGCGTGGACCGATGGCGAGCAAGGCGTTAATGCAGATGTTGCAGGAAACCTTGTGGCCGGATCTCGACTATCTGGTGCTTGATATGCCGCCAGGCACCGGTGACATTCAATTGACGCTGGCGCAAAACATTCCAGTAACTGGTGCAGTCGTGGTCACCACCCCGCAGGACATCGCGTTGATCGATGCGAAAAAAGGCATTGTGATGTTCGAGAAAGTCGAGGTTCCGGTGCTCGGTATTGTCGAGAACATGAGTGTGCATATTTGCAGTAACTGTGGTCACCATGAACCGATTTTCGGTACCGGTGGTGCAGAGAAACTGGCTGAAAAATACCATACACAGCTGCTGGGGCAGATGCCGTTACACATCTCCTTACGTGAGGATCTCGATAAAGGCACGCCAACGGTTATCAGCCGTCCGGAGAGCGAATTTACCGCTATCTACCGCCAGCTGGCTGACCGCGTTGCAGCTCAGCTCTACTGGCAGGGTGAAGTCATTCCTGGCGAGATTTCCTTCCGCGCGGTCTAACGCCTATTAACCATTCTGGTTATTCTTCATACATCGCAGAGATGTTATATTGATGCGGTGTATTTGTTTTTGCCGCATTAATGAACACTTATTTAATACTGCGAATATTCTGCGGACCTTCGTCCGAAACTCTACAAAGTCGAGTGATCGTACAGGCAATGCTTCATTATCATCCTTCGTGCTGTGTAGTGGATGTACAGCTATAGTTTGTTATGCACTCATTCTATCCAGGCATAACCTTTACTACAGGGATAACGTTCAATGAATAAGTATTGGCTGTCAGGAATTATTTTTCTTGCCTATGGATTGGCTTCTCCCGCAGTCTCTTCAGAGACTGCCACATTAACGATTAATGGCAGGATCAGTCCCCCAACATGCAGTATGGCTATGGTTAATAGTCAACCACAACAGCATTGTGGTCAGTTAACGTATAATGTTGACACCCGTCATCAGGTTTCTTCGCCCGTCAAAGGTGTTACGACAGAAGTGGTTGTTGCAGGTAGCGATAGCAAACGTCGAATCGTGTTAAATCGCTACGATTAATTTGGCAACCTGATTTTAATTGCATTTAGAAAGACGAAATCATTTATATAAATGATTTCGTCTTTTTTATTGATATCAACAATACCATTTACATAAATCTACATTAATTAATAGATGTGATAAATATTTAATATTCTTAAGTATTTGTTGTATTTATATTGCATTGGTTAATTTGTTTTAAATCAATAAAACAATATGTTTACATTGCGGCAGCTTTTTTGATGTGAGAAATTTGTTTCCAAGAGATACAGACTCTTAACAACCAAAAATAAATTTTATTAAGGAACATATTATGAAACGTTCAATTATTGCTGCCGCTGTCTTTTCTTCTTTTTTTATGAGCGCTGGAGTATTTGCTGCAGACGTTGATACCGGAACATTAACCATTAAAGGAAATATTGCAGAATCTCCGTGTAAATTCGAAGCGGGTGGTGATTCAGTAAGTATTAATATGCCGACTGTACCAACCACTGTCTTTGAAGGTAAAGCTAAATATTCTACCTATGATGATGCAGTCGGTGTAACCAGCAGCATGTTAAAAATTAGCTGCCCGAAAGAAGTTGCTGGTGTAAAACTCTCGTTGATCACAAACGACAAAATAACCGGTAACGATAAGGCGATAGCCAGTAGCAACGATACCGTGGGTTACTATCTCTATTTAGGTGATAACAGCGATGTCCTAGATGTTTCTGCACCTTTTAACATTGAGAGTTATAAAACAGCAGAAGGTCAATATGCTATTCCGTTTAAAGCAAAATACCTGAAACTGACAGATAACTCAGTGCAATCAGGTGATGTGTTATCTTCTCTGGTTATGCGTGTAGCGCAGGATTAATAAATAAAATTGCAAGTTTCTCCAGGTAATAAACATGGCCGCTATCCCCATGGCGGCTTTTTAATTTAAGAGGCATTAAGATGAAAGGATTATTATCTTTACTCATTTTTTCTATGGTCCTTCCTGCACATGCCGGAATTGTTATCTACGGGACGCGCATTATTTACCCGGCAGAAAATAAAGAAGTTATGGTGCAGTTGATGAACCAGGGAAATCGTTCTTCGCTGCTGCAGGCGTGGATTGATGATGGCGATACGTCGTTACCACCAGAAAAAATTCAGGTTCCTTTCATGTTAACGCCACCAGTGGCAAAAATAGGGGCAAATTCAGGGCAGCAAGTAAAAATCAAAATTATGCCGAATAAACTGCCCACTAATAAAGAAAGCATTTTTTATCTGAATGTTCTGGATATTCCACCAAATAGTCCAGAGCAAGAAGGCAAGAATGCACTGAAGTTTGCGATGCAAAACAGAATTAAGTTGTTTTACCGGCCAGCGGGTATTGCTCCGGTAAATAAAGCGACCTTTAAAAAGTTACTGGTAAATCGCAGTGGCAATGGATTGGTGATAAAAAATGACTCAGCTAATTGGGTGACGATTTCGGATGTCAAAGCTAATAATGTTAAAGTCAATTATGAAACTATTATGATTGCCCCCTTAGAAAGTCAGAGTGTTAATATCAAAAGTAATAATGCAAATAACTGGTATCTGACCATTATCAATGACCACGGCAACTATATTAGTGACAAAATTTAATTGCAGGAGCTGCCTATGTTGAGAATGACCCCACTTGCATCAGCAATCGTAGCGTTATTGCTCGGCATTGAAGCTTATGCAGCTGAAGAAACCTTTGATACCCATTTTATGATAGGTGGAATGAAAGACCAGCAGGTTGCAAATATTCGTCTTGATGATAATCAACCCTTACCGGGGCAGTATGACATCGATATTTATGTCAATAAGCAATGGCGCGGGAAATATGAGATTATTGTTAAAGACAACCCGCAAGAAACATGTTTATCAAGAGAAGTTATCAAGCGGTTAGGCATTAATAGCGATAACTTCGCCAGCGGTAAGCAATGTTTAACATTTGAGCAACTTGTTCAGGGTGGGAGCTATAGCTGGGATATCGGGGTTTTTCGTCTCGATTTCAGTGTCCCGCAGGCTTGGGTGGAAGAACTGGAAAGTGGCTATGTTCCACCGGAAAACTGGGAGCGGGGTATTAATGCGTTTTATACTTCTTATTATGTGAGTCAGTATTACAGCGACTATAAAGCGTCGGGTAACAACAAGAGTACATATGTACGTTTTAACAGCGGGTTAAATTTACTGGAGTGGCAACTGCATTCTGATGCCAGTTTCAGTAAAACAAATAACAATCCAGGGGTGTGGAAAAGCAATACCCTGTATCTGGAACGTGGATTTGCCCAATTTCTCGGCACGCTTCGCGTGGGTGATATGTACACATCAAGCGATATTTTTGATTCTGTTCGCTTCAGCGGTGTGCGGTTGTTTCGTGATATGCAGATGTTGCCTAACTCGAAACAAAATTTTACGCCACGGGTGCAGGGGATTGCTCAGAGTAACGCGTTGGTAACTATTGAACAGAATGGTTTTGTGGTTTATCAGAAAGAGGTTCCTCCTGGCCCGTTTGCGATTACAGATTTGCAGTTGGCCGGTGGTGGAGCAGATCTTGATGTTAGCGTGAAAGAGGCGGACGGCTCGGTAACCACCTATCTGGTGCCTTATGCAGCGGTGCCAAATATGCTGCAACCCGGCGTGTCGAAATATGATTTTGCGGCGGGCCGTAGCCATATTGAAGGGGCGAGCAAGCAAAGTGATTTTGTCCAGGCAGGTTATCAGTATGGTTTTAATAACTTATTGACGCTGTATGGCGGCACGATGGTTGCTAATAATTACTATGCGTTTACCCTCGGAACGGGTTGGAACACGCGCATTGGCGCAATTTCCGTCGATGCCACGAAGTCGCATAGTAAACAAGACAACGGCGATGTGTTTGACGGGCAAAGTTATCAAATTGCCTACAACAAATTTGTGAGCCAAACGTCGACGCGTTTTGGTCTGGCGGCCTGGCGTTATTCGTCGCGTGATTACCGGACATTTAACGATCACGTTTGGGCAAACAATAAAGATAATTATCGCCGTGATGAAAACGATATCTATGACATTGCCGATTATTACCAGAACGATTTTGGCCGTAAAAATAGCTTTTCTGCCAATATGAGCCAGTCATTGCCAGAAGGCTGGGGTTCTGTGTCCTTAAGTACGTTATGGCGAGATTACTGGGGGCGTAGCGGCAGCAGTAAGGATTATCAGTTGAGTTATTCCAATAACTGGCGGCGGATAAGCTATACCCTCGCGGCAAGCCAGGCGTATGGCGAGAATCATCATGAAGAGAAACGTTTTAATATTTTTATATCAATTCCCTGTGATTGGGGTGATGACGTTACGACGCCTCGTCGGCAAATATATATGTCTAACTCAACGACGTTTGATGATCAGGGTTTTGCCTCAAATAATACGGGATTATCAGGAACAGTAGGGAGTCGGGATCAGTTCAATTATGGTGTCAACCTGAGTCATCAACATCAGGGAAATGAAACGACAGCTGGGGCGAATTTGACCTGGAACGCGCCGGTTGCGACAGTGAATGGCAGTTATAGTCAGTCGAGTACTTATCGACAGACTGGAGCCAGTGTTTCAGGGGGCATTGTCGCCTGGTCGGGTGGCGTTAATCTGGCGAACCGTCTTTCCGAAACGTTTGCTGTGATGAATGCGCCAGGAATTAAAGATGCTTATGTCAATGGGCAAAAATATCGCACAACAAACCGTAATGGAGTGGTGGTATACGACGGAATGACACCTTATCGGGAAAATCACCTGATGCTGGATGTGTCGCAAAGCGATAGCGAAGCAGAATTACGTGGCAACCGGAAAATTGCCGCCCCTTATCGCGGCGCGGTTGTACTGGTTAATTTTGATACCGATCAGCGCAAGCCCTGGTTTATAAAAGCGTTAAGAGCGGATGGTCAACCATTAACGTTTGGTTATGAAGTCAATGATATCCATGGTCATAATATTGGCGTTGTCGGCCAGGGAAGCCAGTTATTTATTCGCACCAATGAAATACCGCCATCGGTTAATGTAGCAATTGATAAGCAACAAGGACTTTCATGCACAATCACCTTCGGTAAAGAGATTGATGAAAGTAGAAATTATATTTGCCAGTAATAGTCAGGTGGTTCTATGGAAATTCGCATAATGCTATTTATATTAATGATGATGGTTATGCCTGTGAGCTATGCGGCATGTTATAGTGAGTTATCTGTTCAGCACAATTTGGTTGTTCAGGGGAATTTTGCACTTACTCAAACACAAATAGCGACATATGAGCATAATTTTAATGATTCGTCATGCGTGAGTACAAATACTATCACCCCTATGAGCCCATCGGATATTATTGTTGGACTTTATAACGATACCATTAAATTAAATTTACATTTTGAATGGACCAATAAAAACAACATCACGTTGTCAAATAATCAGAGCAGTTTCACCAGTGGTTATTCGGTAACGGTGACACCTGCGGCCAGTAATGCAAAAGTGAATATTTCTGCGGGGGGCGGTGGTTCAGTGATGATTAATGGTGTTGCGACATTATCCAGTGCTTCATCATCGACACGCGGGAGTGCCGCAGTACAATTTCTACTGTGTTTATTAGGTGGCAAGTCATGGGATGCATGTGTAAATAGCTACAGAAATGCATTGGCACAAAATGCAGGTGTCTATTCCTTCAATCTGACATTGTCATACAACCCGATAACCACAACCTGCAAACAGGACGATTTATTAATTACTTTAGACAGTATTCCCGTTTCACAATTACCAGCCACAGGTAACAAAGCAACAATAAATAGTAAAAAAAGGGATATTATTCTGCGTTGTAAAAATTTATTAGGTCAACAAAATCAAACATCACGGAAAATGCAGGTGTATTTATCAAGTTCTGACTTGTTAACCAACAGCGACACAATACTGAAAGGTGCGGAAGATAATGCGTAGGATTTATTCTTGAAAGTAATGGTTCGCCAGTCACACTTTTAAATATCACTAACAGCAGTAAAGGATACACAAATTTAAAAGAAATTGCGGCAAAGTCAAAACTTACAGATACAACGGTTTCAATTCCGATAACAGCCAGTTACTACGTCTACGATACAAACAAAGTTAAATCTGGCGCACTGGAGGCAACCGCATTAATCAACGTGAAATACGACTAATAACAAGCAAGACGAGCAAGTGGCTAATAATAAAAAATAACAAGGTGTCTGCATTTCCCCCTCATGATGAGGGGGCTTTTTTTAGCGATGATAAAAAATCTCACCGTCGTAGGCTTTAATGATTTTACCGTCGGTGTCGCTGATCAACACGTACGCGCCACCCATATAGGTCCAGTGCGTCCCGGCATCAGGCGCGGGCAGGTTACGTAACTGCCACTGCTTAATGTTGTACTCATCGGTGCGGTACATCTCTGGGACGGTATCACCTGGTTTGAAATGCTTAAAGTCAGCAATGAAACTACTTAACTCATACTTAGAAATTCCCGAGGTATTGGTCGAACCCGCGGTGGCTGGTGCGGCCCAGGCGGCACTGGTAACCAGCAAAAGCACACCCAGCAACATCTTATTTTTAATGGTCATAAACTCTCCACTTTGGGGATCTGTAATATCAGTCGCATATCTTTCCTGCCATACAATATAACTGACAAGCGATATTTTGTTAGTGATCCCATGATTTCGTAAAAAGTGTAAATGAAAGGATGCCCTAAAAGCATCCTTAGCGAGCAGAGAGTCAGCGGAAATAGCTGATTTAAGAATCATCCTGGGCTGAAGATAACATGCAAGCCTAAAGGATTGAGTTATCGCATTATGCCCATGAAGCCATGTACGCCCATATACACACCGACTAAGCCAATCAACAGACTGGAAAAATAGGGGGCGCGTTTAGCGAGAGTGTTAAATCCGCTCCAGCGTTTTGCGACCTGCTGAACGCTGATTGCTGCGCCAACGCCTACGGTGACAAGCGTTAACGCCAGGCCAATGCTGAAACTGACGACCAGTGTTGCGCCCAGTGTCAGGGCTTTCAACTGAATGCATATCAACAGCACGGTAATTGCTGCCGGGCAGGGGATAAGGCCACCGGTTAAGCCAAATAACAAAATTTGCCAGTTGATGACCTCTCTACCATCAAAGCGTCGTTTAATGTCATTGGCATGGGCTCGTGCATGGGCATCCTGATACTCGCCATGTTCGTGATGGTGATGATGTCCTTGGTCGTGGTGATGTTCGTGGTCTTGATGATGTTCGTGATGATGGTGATGATGCTCATAATCATGCCCGTGCATATTCTCCAGCCAGTTGCGTTCGCCGCGCCAGGTACGCCAGAACATCCAGAACACGGTGCCAATAATGATCACTGCGGAAATCAGCTGGAGCCACGGTTCTGCTGATTGAGCAGTAAAGCGCTTACTGATCACCATCCCGCCAAAGGCAATCAACCAGACCACCGCGGTATGCGAAATGGTTGCTGCCAGTCCGAGCATCACCGCCTGTTTAATGGTGCCTTTGATGGCGATGATAAACGCCGCCATCATCGTTTTTGAGTGCCCTGGTTCCAGGCCATGAAGCGCACCAAGTAAGATGGCGCTGGGGATGAAGAACCAGGCGTTTCCTTGCTGAAGAAGAGTTGTAAATTCGGTCATGATAATAATTCTTAGTATTAATTCGGCAATCTGATTCTACTCCCCCCCAGTACCTGATACTACCCCCCAGTAGATTAATAGTGCTATGATTTTTCATATTCTTGTTAACCAGGTGTTGCCATGTCTCATACAATCCGTGATAAACAGAAACTGAAAGCGCGTGCCAGTAAGATTCAGGGCCAGGTCGTGGCGCTCAAGAAAATGCTCGACGAGCCGCACGAATGCGCTGCAGTTTTACAACAGATTGCTGCTATCCGTGGAGCGGTAAACGGTCTGATGCGGGAAGTGATTAAAGGTCATCTGACGGAACACATCGTTCACCAGGGGGATGAGCTAAAACGTGAAGAAGATCTGGATGTCGTTCTGAAGGTGCTGGATTCATATATCAAATAATTTATTAACGCGATTGTAAAACTGCCGTTTTTCCTCGTTTACAACGGGTGCGCTGGACATTACCATCCTCCTCTGCGATTTATCATCGCAACCAAACGACTCGGGGTGCCCTTCTGCGTGAAGGCTGAGAAATACCCGTATCACCTGATCTGGATAATGCCAGCGTAGGGAAGTCACGGACCACCAGGTCATTGCTTCTTCACGTTATGGCAGGAGCAAACTATGCAAGTCGACCTGCTGAGTTCAGCGCAATCTGCGCACGCGTTACACCTTTTTCACCAACATTCCCCTCTTGTGCACTGCATGACCAATGATGTGGTGCAAACCTTTACCGCCAATACCTTGCTGGCGCTCGGTGCATCGCCAGCGATGGTTATCGAAACCGAAGAGGCCAGTCAGTTTGCGGCTATCGCCAGTGCCTTGTTGATTAACGTTGGCACACTGACGCAGCCACGCGCACAGGCGATGCGTGCTGCCGTTGAGCAAGCAAAAAGCTCTCAAACACGCTGGACGCTTGATCCAGTAGCGGTTGGTGCGCTCGATTATCGCCGCCATTTTTGTCATGAACTTTTATCTTTTAAACCGGCAGCGATACGTGGTAATGCTTCGGAAATCATGGCATTAGCTGGCATTGCTAATGGCGGACGGGGAGTGGATACCACTGACGCCGCAGCTAACGCGATACCCGCTGCACAAACACTGGCACGGGAAACTGGCGCAATCGTCGTGGTCACTGGCGAGGTGGATTATGTTACCGATGGACATCGTATCATTGGTATTCACGGTGGCGATCCGTTAATGACCAAAGTGGTAGGAACTGGCTGTGCATTATCGGCGGTTGTCGCTGCCTGCTGTGCGTTACCAGGCGATACGCTGGAAAATGTCGCATCTGCCTGTCACTGGATGAAACAAGCCGGAGAACGCGCAGTCGCCAGAAGCGAGGGGCCAGGCAGTTTTGTTCCACATTTCCTTGATGCGCTCTGGCAATTGACGCAGGAGGTGCAGGCATGAAACGAATTAACGCTCTGACGATTGCCGGTACTGATCCGAGTGGTGGTGCGGGGATTCAGGCCGATCTTAAAACCTTCTCGGCACTTGGCGCTTATGGTTGCTCAGTTATTACTGCACTGGTGGCGCAAAATACCCGTGGCGTACAGTCGGTGTATCGCATTGAGCCTGATTTTGTCGCCGCCCAGCTCGATTCGGTGTTCAGCGATGTGCGAATCGATACCACTAAAATCGGTATGTTGGCGGAAACCGATATTGTTGAAGCGGTGGCAGAACGGTTGCAACGTTATCAGATCCAAAACGTGGTACTCGACACCGTTATGCTGGCAAAAAGCGGCGACCCGCTGCTTTCACCTTCGGCGGTTGCTACGCTGCGCAGTCGATTATTGCCACAGGTTTCATTAATAACGCCAAACTTGCCCGAAGCTGCCGCCTTGCTCGACGCGCCACACGCGCGCACCGAACAGGAAATGCTGGAACAAGGGCGATCGCTGTTGGCGATGGGCTGTGGCGCAGTGCTAATGAAAGGTGGTCATCTGGATGATGAGCAAAGCCCGGACTGGCTGTTTACCCGCGAGGGTGAACAACGGTTTACCGCACCGCGCATTATGACCAAAAACACCCACGGCACTGGTTGTACACTCTCTGCGGCGTTGGCTGCACTACGCCCGCGCCATACAAACTGGGCTGACACCGTACAGGAGGCAAAAAGCTGGCTTTCATCGGCGTTAGCCCAGGCCGACACGCTGGAAGTTGGTCACGGTATTGGTCCGGTTCACCACTTCCACGCCTGGTGGTGAGCACCGTACTATAGCTGCTTTGGTTATTGTCAGCCTTTGGCACTGACATTCAGGGATGAAACCAATGCAGCTAAGAATTACCAGTCGAAAAAAACTCACCGCTCTATTATGCGCTCTTGGGCTAATTTCCATCGTTGCAATTTATCCGCGTCAGACGGTGAATTTTTTCTATTCGACAGCAGTTCAGATTACAGACTACATCCACTTCTACGGTTATCGCCCGGTTAAATCTTTCGCTATTCGCATTCCTGCCAGTTACACCATTCACGGATTAGATGTTTCGCGCTGGCAGGAGCGTATCGACTGGCAGCGGGTGGCAAAAATGCGCGACAACGATATCCGCTTACAGTTTGCTTTTATTAAGGCTACGGAAGGCGAAAAGCTGGTGGACCCCTATTTTTCGCGTAACTGGCAATTAAGCCGCGAAAATGGCCTGCTGCGCGGGGCGTATCATTATTTCTCCCCGTCGGTATCCGCTTCAGTTCAGGCGCGATTATTTCTGCAAACGGTGGATTTCTCACAAGGCGATTTCCCTGCCGTGCTGGACGTAGAAGAACGGGGAAAATTATCGGCAAAAGAATTACGCAAGCGGGTAAGTCAGTGGCTAAAAATGGTCGAAAAACGCACGGGAAAAAAGCCGATTATTTACTCAGGAGCCGTTTTTTATCACACCAATCTGGCGGGCTATTTCAATGAATATCCGTGGTGGGTGGCTCACTATTATCAACGTCGTCCGGACAATGACGGCATGGCCTGGCGCTTCTGGCAGCATTCCGACCGTGGACAGGTAGATGGCATCAATGGTCCGGTGGATTTTAATGTGTTTAATGGCACGGTGGATGAGTTGCAGGCATTCGTTGATGGGATTAAAGAAACGCCTTAAATAAGAAGCAGTGATATACTCCCACCAGACTCCCTGGCAGGAAAAAGACAAATGGAACAAGCGCATACCCAGCTGATTGCCCAACTGAACGAGCGTATTTTAGCGGCGGATAACACGCCGCTTTATATTAAGTTTGCCGAAACGGTAAAAAATGCCGTGCGCAGCGGGGTGCTGGAGCATGGCAATATTTTGCCCGGTGAGCGTGATTTAAGTCAGTTAACCGGCGTTTCGCGCATTACGGTGCGCAAGGCGATGCAGGCGCTGGAAGAAGAGGGCGTGGTGACGCGTTCGCGCGGTTACGGCACGCAGATCAACAACATCTTCGAATACTCGTTGAAAGAAGCGAGAGGTTTTTCTCAGCAGGTGGTATTGCGCGGGAAAAAGCCCGATACGCTATGGGTTAATAAGCGTGTCGTGAAATGTCCCGAAGAAGTTGCGCAGCAGCTGGCGGTCGAAGCGGGAAGTGATGTCTTTTTGCTTAAGCGTATTCGCTATGTCGATGAAGAAGCGGTATCGATTGAGGAATCGTGGGTTCCGGCGCATTTAATTCATGATGTTGATGCCATCGGAATTTCTCTTTATGACTATTTCCGCAGCCAGCACATTTACCCACAACGTACGCGTTCCCGCGTTAGCGCCCGGATGCCGGATGCCGAGTTTCAGTCACATATTCAGTTAGATAGCAAAATACCGGTGCTGGTGATCAAGCAAGTGGCGCTTGACCAACAGCAACGGCCTATTGAGTACAGCATTAGCCACTGTCGCAGCGATCTATACGTTTTTGTGTGCGAGGAGTAGTTCCTCGCGCGTTGGCGCACAATCACCGCCCCGATGCCCGACAACCCACGACGCCACTGCATTGCCCAGTAATACGGCATCCGCCAGTGGCAGACCAGAGGCCAGCCCGGCAAGTACGCCACCTGCATGACTGTCGCCCGCCCCAATGGTGTCTACAACTTGCGTTGGAAATGCCCGAATGCAGCCAGAAGCGTCGTTGCTGAAATACCATGCGCCTTCTTTATCGAGACGAACGATCAACGGCGCGGCAAATTTCTCCTGCCATTGCTTGCCAAGTGTTGTTATCTCTGCAGATAAAGCAAAACGTTCGGCGGCAATCTCAGCCTCTTGACGATTGAGTGACACTAAAGGTCGACAGGCCATGATCCGCGCCAGTAATGCGTCCGGGATATCGCCAATACGTGGGCCAAAATCGATAAACGGCGTCACGTCTTGCAGCTTTTCCAGCCATTCCACTAACAATTCGCCGCAGGGCGAGGCCAGTTGATAACCGGAAAAATAGAGCAGGTTGCCAGGCGCAACGGTTAATCGTGCCAACCATTGGCGATTCCATTGATTTTCCACACCGCTGAATGACATAAAAGTGCGTTCGCCATCCGGCTCAACCAGTGCCAGACACCAGCCGTTATCGCTTTCGGCGTTATCGATCAGGCTGATTAACCCCTCTTTCGCCATCCGGTTGCGAATAATCTCCGCCCACACGCCCTGACCGAGCGGCAAGGCATTACCCGCTTCGATGCCGAGGCGCTTTAACGCCACGGCAATATTCAGTGCGCAGCCGCCAACGTTAACGCTCTGCTGTTTCAGTTCGATATCGCACCCACGCCAGGGGAGGGCATAAGCGTCGGCGATCACGTCAATGACCGCCGCGCCGACGACCATCACCGGCTGACGCGTGGTTAATTCAGGCAGCAGTGTGTGTAATCGAGCGCCGCTCATACCGCCTCCCGTTGTTGACGATATTTCTCCAGCGCTGTGGCATAGCGGTTGAAATCAAGCTGATTTACCGCATCCAGCTCCGCCTTTAACGCAGGATCGACAGCGTTAATGCCATGCAACGCGCCGCAAATCGCCGTCGCCATAGCACCTATGGTGTCTGTGTCGCCGCCAAGATTGGCGCACAGGACGGCGCAGCGGTTTGGGTCGGTTTGTGCCAGTTCAACTAGCGCAATGGCGCACGGAACGGACTCAATAGTGCTGGTGCCTGCGCCAACGACCTGGTAAAGCTGTTCGCTGGCGGATTCGGTGCCGTCGGCATTACGCACAATTTTCAGCGCAATCTCCAGACGTGCCGCCAGTGAGGCGCTGAACGTGGTGGTGCGTTTTTGCTGTGCATGTCGCGCAATTGAAGGCAATGAATCAACAATCGCTGACCAGCGTTCTCCGTCAATGGCACGAGAAATCGCCCATGCGATGACTACCGCGCCTGCAACCGCCAGATCGGATTTATGGGTCGGGCTGGACGCCAGCGCCACATCATCAATAAAGGAATCAACATCACGCGCTGGAAGCAAACAACCTAATGGCGAGACGCGCATCGCTGCGCCGTTGGTTACGCCGTTGTTTTCCAGTTCAGCAACGGGTTTACCGTCGCGAATGGCGTTAAGCGCAATCTTCGAGGTCGGACCTAGTACGTTTTTGTTAAAGGCGTCGAAACGCAACGCCCAGTCGAGAATATTACGCCCAATCAGATTCGGATCGATCTTGCCTTCACATTCCAGTAACGCATCCGCCAGACACAGGCCATCGAGGTATCGTCGGTGAATTCGGCGCGGTTAAAATAACAGGCCGCGTTATTCTCCTTTGGTCCAGGCAGAAAACGGTCAATCCAGCCAAAGTGTGCTTTAACGCGGCTGCGTGGCCAAAGCTCGGAGGGCATCCCCATCGCATCCCCTAACGCCTGCCCATAAAGAGCACCGAGAATACGTTCTGTTTTCATTTAACTTCCCCTTGTGTCAACGCAATATCTCGATCATCGACCTTGATAGCCGTAATTTCGTTGTCGGATTCGCGGGAAAAAATCATGAACAGCACGGCGATAATGGCAATCATCACCGCGCCGAAAGTCCACATCCCGGACCAGTTGAAAGTCAGTCCGTTTACCGGTTCCTGATAAGCGAACATCTTTTCCGTCATCACACCGCCAAGACGATAGCCGAGCAAACTGCCGAAGCCCTGGCAGCAGAGCGTGATCAGCCCCTGCGCAGCGGTACGCATATGCACGGGGGCTTTTTTATCGACATAGATGTAAGCGGTAACGTAGTAAAAATCGTAACTTACGCCGTGAAGCAAAATACCGAGGAACAGTAACGCGTAGGTGAAATTGACAGGTAATGTAAGGTACGCGATGACAATACCACATAATAATACCTTTTGAATACCTTTGCGGTAAAAACTTGACCGCGCTAACATTTTTTCTGATGAATCGAGCCAACAGAAAACGCTGAAAAAACATCCAAAAGATGGAAAAACTCGCCCGTAACGACCAGGATTATGATTGCCCGCAAAAGGCGGGCCAGGACAATCCATAGCCGATATCCAATCGGAATTTACGGGAGCATAGTAATGACAGATATTGCGCAGTTGCTTGGCAAAGACGCCGACAACCTTTTACAGCACCGTTGTATGACTATTCCTTCTGACCAGCTTTATCTCCCCGGACATGACTACGTAGACCGCGTGATGATTGACAATAATCGCCCGCCAGCGGTGTTACGTAATATGCAGACGTTGTACAACACCGGGCGTCTGGCTGGCACAGGATATCTTTCTATTCTGCCGGTTGACCAGGGCGTTGAGCACTCTGCCGGAGCTTCATTTGCTGCTAACCCGCTCTACTTTGACCCGAAAAACATTGTTGAACTGGCGATCGAAGCGGGCTGTAACTGTGTGGCATCAACTTACGGCGTGTTGGTGTCGGTATCGCGGCGCTATGCGCATCGCATTCCATTTCTCGTCAAACTTAATCACAACGAGACGCTAAGTTACCCGAATACCTACGATCAAACGCTGTATGCCAGCGTGGAGCAGGCCTTCAACATGGGCGCGGTGGCGGTTGGTGCGACTATCTATTTTGGCTCGGAAGAGTCACGTCGCCAGATTGAAGAAATTTCTGCGGCCTTTGAACGCGCGCACGAGCTGGGCATGGTGGCAGTGCTGTGGGCCTATTTGCGAAACTCCGCCTTTAAGAAAGATGGCGTTGATTACCATGTTTCCGCCGACCTGACTGGTCAGGCGAACCATCTGGCGGCAACCATAGGTGCAGATATCGTCAAACAAAAAATGGCGGAAAATAACGGCGGCTATAAAGCGATTAATTACGGTTATACCGACGATCGCGTGTACAGCAAGTTAACCAGCGAAAACCCGATTGATCTGGTGCGTTATCAGTTAGCTAACTGCTATATGGGCCGGGCTGGGTTGATAAACTCCGGCGGTGCTGCAGGCGGTGAAACTGACCTCAGCGATGCAGTGCGTACTGCGGTTATCAACAAACGCGCAGGCGGAATGGGGCTGATTCTTGGACGTAAGGCGTTCAAGAAATCGATGGCTGACGGCGTGAAACTGATTAATGCCGTGCAGGACGTTTATCTCGATAGCAAAATTACTATTGCCTGATACGCCTCATACGAACAGCACCACCCCGTAGGACGGATAAGGCGTTTACACTGCATCCGGCAACCTATGCCTGATGCGACGCGGAAGCGTCTTATCATGCCTACATAGCACTGCCACGTATGTTTACACCGCATCCGGCATAAAAACACGCGCACTTTGCTACGGCTTCCCTATCGGGAGGCCGTTTTTTTGCCTTTCACTCCTCGAACAATTTTCATATTGTCGTTTTTGTGATCGTTATCTCGACATTTAAAAGCAAATAATTTCATTATTTTTTGAAATCGAAAGCAAACAACAAGATATGAAAATGTACGTGGTATCGACAAAGCAGATGCTGAACAACGCACAGCGCGGCGGTTATGCGGTTCCGGCATTCAATATTCACAATCTCGAAACGATGCAAGTGGTGGTGGAAACCGCTGCCAACCTGCATGCGCCGGTCATCATCGCCGGAACGCCTGGCACATTTACTCATGCTGGTACAGAAAATCTGTTGGCGCTGGTCAGCGCGATGGCGAAGCAATATCACCATCCACTGGCAATTCATCTCGACCATCACACGAAATTTGACGATATCGCTCAGAAGGTTCGTTCTGGCGTGCGCTCAGTCATGATTGACGCCTCGCATTTGCCTTTTGCGCAAAATATTTCACGGGTCAAAGAGGTGGTGGATTTTTGCCATCGCTTTGATGTCAGCGTCGAGGCGGAGCTGGGGCAACTTGGCGGCCAGGAAGATGATGTGCAAGTCAATGAAGCCGATGCGTTGTACACCAACCCCGCACAGGCGCGTGAATTTGCCGAGGCAACCGGGATTGATTCCCTGGCGGTCGCCATCGGCACGGCTCACGGTATGTATGCCAGCGCACCGGTGCTTGATTTTTCTCGACTGGAGAACATTCGCCAGTGGGTGAACTTACCGCTGGTGCTGCATGGCGCGTCAGGATTATCGACTAAGGATATTCAGCAAACCATCAAACTGGGGATATGCAAAATCAACGTTGCAACGGAGCTGAAAAATGCCTTCTCGCAGTCGTTAAAAAATTACCTGACCGAGCACCCCGAAGCGACCGATCCCCGGGATTATTTGCAGTCGGCTAAATCCGCAATGCGCGATGTGGTGAGCAAAGTGATTGCCGATTGTGGCTGCGAGGGCAGGGCATAACGCACCTGCCATTTAACAAGGAAAAAACATGAAAACGTTAATTGCCCGGCATAAAGCTGGTGAACATATCGGCATATGTTCAGTCTGTTCTGCCCATCCGTTGGTTATCGAAGCGGCGCTGGCATTTGATCGCAACAGCACGCGCAAAGTGCTGATTGAAGCAACGTCAAACCAGGTCAATCAATTTGGCGGTTATACCGGAATGACACTGGCAGACTTTCGCGAATTTGTTTTTACGATTGCCGATAAAGTTGGGTTTGCACGCGAACGCATTATTCTCGGCGGCGATCATCTGGGGCCAAACTGCTGGCAGCAAGAAAATGCGGATGCGGCGATGGAAAAATCCGTCGAGCTGGTAAAAGCATATGTTCGTGCTGGCTTCAGTAAAATTCATCTTGATGCGTCAATGTCCTGCGCGGGGGATCCCATACCGTTAGCACCAGAAACGGTTGCGGAACGAGCTGCTGTGCTTTGCTTTGCTTTGCTGCGGAAAGTGTGGCGACAGATTGCCAGCGTGAGCAACTGAGCTATGTCATTGGCACTGAAGTTCCGGTTCCGGGCGGTGAGGCCAGCGCCATTCAGTCAGTACACATCACCCATGTTGAAGATGCCGCCAATACTTTACGTACGCATCAAAAGGCCTTTATTGCCCGTGGGCTGACAGAGGCGTTAACACGTGTGATTGCCATCGTGGTGCAGCCGGGTGTGGAATTTGATCACAGCAATATTATCCATTATCAGCCGCAGGAAGCGCAGGCGCTGGCGCAATGGATAGAAAACACCCGAATGGTTTATGAAGCACATTCTACCGATTACCAGACCCGGACGGCTTATTGGGAATTAGTCCGCGATCACTTTGCAATATTGAAAGTCGGTCCTGCATTAACCTTTGCTTTACGCGAGGCGATATTTGCACTGGCACAAATTGAGCAGGAACTTATCGCCCCCGAAAATCGCAGCGGTTGCCTGGCGGTAATTGAAGAAGTGATGCTCGACGAACCGCAATACTGGAAAAAATATTATCGCACGGGTTTTAACGATTCATTACTGGATATTCGTTACAGCCTGTCGGATCGTATTCGTTATTACTGGCCGCATAGTCGGATTAAAAATAGCGTTGAAACGATGATGGTGAATCTGCAAGGCGTGGACATCCCACTGGGCATGATTAGTCAGTATCTTCCCAAACAATTTGAACGCATTCAGTCCGGGGAATTATCAGCAATGCCGCATCAGCTTATTATGAATAAAATTTATGATGTTTTGCGCGCCTATCGCTACGGTTGTGCGGAATAAGGACGGTATATGACTAACCTGTTTGTTCGTAGCGGAATTTCTTTTGTCGATCGTAGCGAAGTTTTAACCTATATCGGTAATGAGATGCTCGCGAAAGGTGTGGTTCATGATACCTGGCCACAGGCATTAATTGCCAGAGAAGCAGAATTCCCTACCGGGATAATGCTTGAGCAGCACGCCATTGCAATACCGCATTGTGAGGCGATTCATGCTAAGTCGTCAGCCATTTATCTGTTAAGGCCAACAAATAAAGTTCATTTTCAGCAAGCGGATGATGATAACGACGTGGCGGTATCGTTGGTTATTGCGTTGATTGTGGAAAATCCGCAGCAGCAATTGAAACTTTTACGCTGTTTATTTGGCAAGTTACAACAGCCCGATATCGTCGAGACACTAATTACTCTTCCTGAAACTCAGTTAAAGGAATACTTCACAAAGTATGTTTTAGATTCAGACGAATAAATCCCTCTGTAACAATAAAAAGGACTATTTATGAAACGCAAGATTATTGTCGCTTGCGGAGGCGCGGTTGCGACCTCTACGATGGCGGCGGAAGAAATTAAAGAGTTGTGTCAGAGTCATAATATTCCTGTTGAATTAATCCAGTGTCGGGTTAATGAAATAGAAACCTATATGGATGGTGTGCATTTGATATGTACCACTGCCAGGGTGGATCGTAGTTTTGGCGATATTCCGTTAGTTCACGGCATGCCTTTTGTTTCTGGTGTCGGTATCGAAGCATTACAAAATAAAATTCTGACTATCTTACAGGGGTGACCTATGTTTTCAGAAGTCATGCGTTATATTCTCGACCTCGGCCCTACAGTGATGCTGCCGGTTGTCATCATTATTTTTTCTAAAATATTAGGCATGAAGGCAGGCGATTGCTTTAAAGCGGGTCTGCATATCGGGATTGGCTTTGTTGGCATTGGCCTTGTGATTGGCTTAATGCTGGATTCCATTGGTCCGGCGGCGAAAGCGATGGCGGAAAATTTCGACCTGAATCTGCATGTGGTCGATGTCGGCTGGCCGGGCTCTTCACCAATGACCTGGACGTCGCAAATTGCGCTGGTGGCGATTCCGATTGCGATATTGGTTAACGTGGCGATGTTACTGACCCGTATGACGCGGGTGGTAAATGTTGATATCTGGAATATCTGGCATATGACCTTCACCGGCAGCGTTGCTGCACCTGGCAACCGGTTCATGGATGATAGGGATGGCGGGTGTGGTAATTCACGCGGCGTTTGTTTATAAGCTCGGCGACTGGTTTGCCCGCGATACCCGAAATTTCTTTGAGCTGGAAGGTATTGCTATTCCGCACGGTACGTCGGCGTATATGGGGCCGATTGCGGTGCTGGTCGATGCTATCATCGAGAAAATCCCAGGCGTTAACCGAATTAAATTTAGCGCCGACGATATTCAGCGCAAATTTGGCCCTTTTGGCGAACCTGTCACCGTGGGTTTTGTGATGGGGCTGATTATCGGCATCCTCGCGGGTTACGATGTCAAAGGTGTATTGCAGCTGGCGGTAAAAACGGCGGCAGTTATGCTGCTGATGCCACGGATGATTAAACCCATCATGGATGGTTTAACGCCCATCGCTAAGCAGGCCCGTAGTCGTTTACAGGCGAAGTTCGGCGGTCAGGAGTTCCTGATTGGCCTGGATCCCGCATTACTGCTGGGGCATACGGCGGTGGTATCGGCAAGCCTGATTTTTATTCCGCTCACCATTTTAATTGCTGTTTGTGTTCCGGGTAATCAGGTACTGCCGTTTGGCGATCTTGCCACTATCGGCTTCTTCGTGGCGATGGCGGTCGCGGTGCATCGTGGAAATCTGTTCCGCACCTTAATCTCGGGTGTCATCATTATGAGCATCACCCTGTGGATCGCGACGCAAACTATTGGTTTGCACACCCAACTGGCGGCTAATGCTGGGGCGTTAAAAGCCGGGGGTATGGTGGCTTCAATGGATCAGGGCGGTTCTCCCATTACCTGGTTACTGATTCAGGTTTTCTCCCCGCAAAATATTCCCGGTTTCATTATTATCGGCGCAATTTATC
>NZ_JBQZXE010000058.1:0-23470 GCF_053555855.1 Shigella sp. SIG3 | reverse complement strand
TGTTACCCCTGCGGCCGGTTTCGGGCGCATATTGCCATCACGGCAGCCTGACGCCCGTTTTCACCTTACTTCCGGTTACGCCACCAGCTGACAATCGCTGCGGTAATAATCCCCGCCAGGATCGGTGCTGCCAGGTCGTGCCAGAAAGTCATGGCAAACTGCGCGAGCGTCATATAGCCGCCTTGTTGTAATGACAACATTTTGCGGCTATTCTTGAAGTGTCTGGTTTCAAGATTAGCCCCCGTTTTGTTGTCAGGTTTTACCTCTCAACGTGCGGGGGTTTTCTCTTTCCAGCAACCAATGCCACCAGGGATAAAGCCCCCGCAACATTGCGCCTCACCGGATAATTCCGGCTTGGTGTGGATACTACGTCTCAATTCATCTTCACTTCATCCCTGAAATGTTTGCAATAAAGAGTACATTCCGGCTTTTCAACAGCTGTTGCAGTGGTTTCGTGCAGGTTGTGGTACAGGCTCGCAATTCTGATTAACGAGCTGTCCAGGTAGTATGAAGAAATACAATAAGCAGGAATTTATCTTATCTCTCCCGATTTCCGTCATCGGAGGAGATATAACTGTCAGGCAAATATCGTCATCAAATAGGCGGCAAACAGTGCCAGATGCGCTGCGCCATTGAGCACGTTAGTACGTCCGGTGGAGAAGGAGATATGGCACAGCACTAAAGAGGCCACCATCACCACCATTTCTGGCGCACCAAGTGCAAACTGCAATTCGTTACCCGTCATAAAGGCAATTAGCGTGACGACAGGTACGGTAAGCGAAATTGTTGCTAACACTGAACCAAAGAACAGATTCATCGCGCGCTGAACCTGGTTGTTCAACACTGCTTTTAACGCACCTAAACCTTCCGGCGACAGAATCAACAGTGCCACCAGGAAGCCAGTAAAGGCAACAGGGGCATTCATGCTGTCGAGCAATGTCTCCAGCGAGCTGGCGTTCATTTTGGTGACTGCAATAACGGCAATCAGATGGATAATCAACCAGATAGCATGCCACAGGCTGCTATGGGCAGACGGTTTACCGTGGTGCGGGTCGTCGTCATCACTGTCATCTTCGTGCTCGTAGACAAACAAACTTTGATGCGTTTTGGCCTGGATCAGCAAAAATACGCCATACATTGCCGCAGAAATTAATGCTACCAGTAACGCCTGACCGGTTGAAAAATTCGCCGCAGGCAGAGCCATTGGAAATACCAGTACGATTATCGCCAGGGGGAACAGCGCAATTAAATACTGCTTGATACCAAACAGATTCATATATTGGGTGGCAAACTTACGACCGCCCAACAATAATGAAAAGCCAACCAGCCCACCGGTAACAATCATAATGATTGAATAGAGCGTATCACGCATTAGCGTTGGCGCGGCGTCGCCGGTTGCCATTAAAGCTGAAATCAAACTGACTTCAAGAATAACCACTGAAAGGCTAAGAATAAGCGAACCGTAAGGTTCTCCCAGGCGATGGGCTAATACGTCCGCATGACGGACAACACTAAAGGCGCTACTTAAAAAACCAATAAGCGCAAGAAGATTGATGGCAATGACCACTGGTAGTGTCTGGCTACTTCCCCACAGGAACAGCACTACCAGCGCCAGAACCGGGAAAATAAGCGAAGTCTCCTTGTGGCGGGTTTTTACCGCCTCTTGAGCATTTGACATTATGGTTATCCCTTTGCAGATGAATTTATCGAAAATGTAAAAAATAGGTAGGAAAAATAACAGAAAGTGTCTGGATATCGGTAACATTTTACGAATTTTTACCCCGCTGTCGATTTTTTACTCATTGGGGCATAAAAATAAGTATTACGTTTAGACAATGTTTGTTTTAGCGTTTCTTAAGAACAGTCTGACATGAAAATTCTTATGTTTTGGCAAGAGTAGATATTGTTGACCACACTTAATGTTCAACTTTGTAAAAGGAGTCAACGATGCCGTATAAAACGAAAAGCGATCTGCCGGAAAGCGTAAAGCACGTTCTACCGTCTCATGCCCAGGATATCTATAAAGAAGCGTTCAACAGCGCATGGGATCAATATAAAGATAAAGAAGATCGGCGTGATGACGCCAGTCGCGAAGAAACCGCGCATAAAGTGGCCTGGGCTGCTGTGAAGCATGAATATGCCAAAGGGGATGATGATAAATGGCATAAAAAATCGTAAAACCGGTAGCTTAGTTAAAGCTATTCGTGCGGTGTTGCCTTGCAAGTGGTCCGTGGATTGCATATTGTCCCGTTAGTGGTTTCAAAATGAGCGGTAAAAATGTCTGGAAGACACCAAAAAGTTGTCGCAGGGAAGTATGCAGTGGCGGAGGTGTAAGGTGATAACGCGTGATTTCTTGATGAATGCCGATTGTAAAACGGCATTTGGTGCCATTGAAGAATCACTCTTATGGTCAGCAGAACAACGGGCGGCTTCGCTGGCGGCGACGCTGGCTTGTCGACCTGATGAGGGACCGGTGTGGATCTTCGGTTATGGATCGTTGATGTGGAATCCGGCACTGGAGTTTACCGAATCATGCACCGGTACACTGGTTGGATGGCATCGCGCGTTTTGCCTGCGCCTGACCGCCGGGCGCGGGACTGCGCACCAGCCGGGACGGATGCTTGCACTGAAAGAGGGCGGACGCACCACAGGCGTCGCCTATCGACTACCAGAAGAGACGCTGGAGCAGGAACTAACCCTGTTGTGGAAGCGCGAGATGATTACCGGCTGTTATCTGCCAACCTGGTGTCAGCTTGATCTTGATGATGGACGCACAGTAAACGCCATTGTGTTTATTATGGACCCGCGACATCCAGAATATGAATCTGACACTCGCGCTCAGGTCATCGCGCCGTTGATTGCGGCGGCGAGCGGTCCGCTGGGAACCAATGCACAATACCTGTTTTCACTGGAACAGGAGCTTATCAAACTGGGAATGCAGGACGATGGGCTGAATGATTTGCTGGTATCGGTAAAAAAACTACTGGCGGAGAATTATCCGGATGGTGTGTTAAGGCCGGGATTCGCCTGAGTAAACTTCCCTCATAGTGGGGCGTCAGACGCCCCCTTAAACATTAAAATGTGAGCACTTTATCGGCTGACAGCGTCCATTGCGCCAGTTCCACAAGAGTACCGATTTCCACCCCATCAATCAGAGGAAGTGTGCTAATCCCGCGCCCGTCGGTACAGGTTTTGCACAATTTCACCGGTACATTCTGAGCGGTAAGGATCTCCAGCATTTGCTGAATGTTGTAGCCTTCCCCTGGTTTTTGCCCGCGCAACCCGGCTGTGACCGCATCAGACATCAGGAACAGACGCAGATCCAGATTGCTCTCCTGCTCTCGTAACGCAATGGCCAGCCGCAAGCTGTTAAACAAGGATTCGCTCCCGTAAGGTGCGCCATTGGCAACGATCACGATTTTTTTCATTATTTACTCCTGTATTCAGGGAATTAGACACTCATCTTCTATCTTACTGCTTCTGCAGCGTCTGACCAATCGGTCACATTTTTAAGGATTTTCCTGAAAGCGCGAGAAAATACGACAAAAGTTGCCAGTAATCGTTATTCTTTAAGGCTATGGTTTTTCATTATTACCGGAAGTTACCGACGTTTTGAGCCGTTTCGTTCCTCGCATTATCCCGTTTTATTTACTCTTGCTTGTAGCAGGCGGTACAGCTAACGCACAATCTACCTTCGAGCAAAAAGCGGCAAATCCCTTTGATAATAACAATGATGGTCTGCCGGATTTAGGCATGGCTCCCGAAAATCATGATGGGGAAAAACACTTTGCTGAAATTGTGAAAGATTTCGGCGAAACCAGTATGAATGATAACGGGCTGGATACTGGCGAGCAGGCAAAAGCTTTCGCATTGGGAAAAGTCCGCGACGCGCTTAGTCAACAGGTTAATCAGCACGTAGAGTCCTGGCTATCACCGTGGGGAAATGCCAGTGTTGACGTCAAAGTGGATAACGAAGGACATTTCACCGGCAGTCGTGGAAGCTGGTTTGTGCCGTTACAAGATAATGATCGTTATCTCACCTGGAGCCAGCTTGGTCTTACTCAGCAGGATAATGGGTTGGTGAGCAATGTGGGCGTTGGGCAACGCTGGGCGCGCGGCAACTGGCTGGTGGGTTATAACACTTTTTATGACAACTTGCAGGACGAAAATCTTCAGCGAGCGGGCTTTGGTGCCGAAGCGTGGGGCGAATATTTGCGATTATCGGCAAACTTTTATCAGCCGTTTGCTGCATGGCATGAACAGACAGCCACGCAGGAACAACGGATGGCGCGCGGGTACGACCTGACAGCTCGGATGCGCATGCCGTTCTATCAACACCTCAATACCAGTGTCAGCCTAGAACAGTATTTTGGTGATCGTGTTGATTTGTTTAACTTTGGTACGGGTTATCACAATCCCGTCGCGTTGAGTCTGGGATTAAATTACACCCCTGTGCCATTAGTCACTGTGACGGCCCAGCATAAACAGGGGGAAAGTGGCGAAAATCAAAATAACCTCGGGCTGAATCTTAATTACCGCTTTGGTGTACCGCTCAAAAAACAACTTTCTGCGGGCGAGGTTGCCGAAAGTCAGTCGTTACGTGGTAGTCGCTATGACAATCCGCAGCGAAATAATCTACCGACTCTTGAGTACCGACAGCGAAAAACGTTAACGGTGTTTCTGGCGACACCGCCGTGGGATCTAAAACCTGGCGAAACAGTGCCGCTGAAATTACAAATGCGCAGTCGTTACGGTATTCGGCAACTGATTTGGCAGGGCGATACGCAGATATTAAGTTTGACGCCGGGCGCACAAGCCAACAGCGCGGAGGGCTGGACGCTGATCATGCCTGACTGGCAGAACGGGGAAGGGGCAAGCAATCACTGGCGATTGTCTGTGGTGGTGGAAGATAACCAGGGGCAGCGTGTCTCCTCCAATGAGATCACGCTAACGCTTGTCGAACCGTTCGATGCATTGTCAAACGACGAACTGCGCTGGGAACCGTAATCAGAAAATGCGCTCCTGATGCACCCATACCGCTGCTTCCACGCGAGACTTGAGCTTCATTTTCTTCAGCATGTGCTTGACGTGCACTTTTACTGTGCTTTCGGTGATATCCAGGCGGCGGGCAATCATCTTGTTCGGCAAACCCTGGGCAATCAGCTTGAGAATATCGCGCTCGCGTGGGGTTAACTGGTTAACATCGCGCTCAGTAGTGGCACGGTTAGCGCGCAAGCTGGCGGCCAGAACAGGCGTTAATGCTTCGCTTAATACCATTTCGCCAGCAGCTGCCTGATGCAATGCTTTCAGCAGATCTTCCGGTTCCATATCTTTTAACAGATAGCCATCCGCGCCGCGTTTCAGTGCGGTGACCACATCTTCTTCATGGTTAGAGACGCTGAATATCACAATGCGCCCTGAGAGGGACTTTTCGCGCAGTTTATCCAGCGTTTCCAGACCGTTCATGCCGGGCATATTGAGATCTAACAGGATCAGATCGGGATCAAGAGATTCCGCCAGTTCAATACCCTGTTCGCCATTACTCGCTTCGCCAACCACGGTGATATCTGGTGCCATACTGATAAGCTGTTTTACGCCAGTTCGCAGCATCGGGTGATCGTCAATCAGCAGGATAGTAGCCGGTTCCTGATTACTCATGGGTATCTCCTTGGACGTCTGTGAAAGTTTTTTCGGGAATAAAGGTGACCACCACTTCGGTGCCACCTGATTCACGACGGCGGACGCGGCAATCGCCTCGTAAACTTTGCGCACGGTCGCGCATTATTATCATGCCGTAGTGATTGCTGCGGATGGCATTTTCAGGCACGCCGCAGCCGTTATCCTGGACGGTCAGTTTGACCTGATTATCGTTTTGCGCCACCGTCACCACGACCTCACTCGCTTGCGAATGTTTGAGGGCGTTACTTAATGCCTCACGGGCAATTTGCAACAAGTGGATTGCCTGATGTGAAGGCACCAGACGAGGCGGCAATTGATAATCCAGCTTCACCGGGAAGCCAAATTTGGCGCTGTACTCTTCGCAACTCGCTTCCAGCGCCGGACGTAATCCAGGCTCGGTGAGCTGCAAGCGGAATGTGGTGAGCAATTCACGCAACTGCGCCCAGGATGCATTCAGTTCGTTACGGATCTGACTTAACAGTTCGCGGCTGCTTTCTGGCAGCGCATCGCCCTGCATCTGTAAACAACTCACCTGCATCTTCATGCAAGAGAGAGATTGGGCAATAGAATCATGCAGTTCGCGCGCAATGGTGGCACGCTCTTCCATCACGATCAACTGTTGCTGACGTTCCTGATGGCGATCCAGCGCCAGCGTGGCGGTAAGTTGTTCAACCAGGGTATCCACCAGTTGTTGTTGATCATGGCTAAGATGACGCCCCTGCGGCAGGGTCGCCAGCAAAATACCGTACTGCGTATGAGAGTCAGCCAGCCGCCACTTCAGGGTCGTGCCGCGATCACCAACGGGTAATACGCCGCGCGGGCAGAGCTGGCAGCCTTTATCATCACAAGTCATATCTGGCTGGCAGGTAAACTCCTGATGATTCTCTTCATCATCAGTGTCATACACCCGCAGTTCGATATCACGTAGCAGGGTTAAATTCTGTAAGCCGTTGAGTACCGGTGACAGGCGTTCACACAGCGGGGCGCGGGAATGCAAACGGCGGTTAGCCTGCCATAAAAAAGAGAGGATCTGATTTTTATGCTCCAGCCCGGCGGTTTTCTCCTGAACCCGCTGCTCAAGTACGGCATAACTTTCGGCCAGTTCTGCAGACATATTGTTCAACGCAGTTCCAAGCATCGCCATTTCGTTGCGCCCGCTGATGTTTGCGCGTTGGGTAAAATCGCGATGGCTGACGGCACTCGCCATTGCCAGCAGTTGCCGCCACGGTTGTAGCAGTCGCGCCCGCAACCAGATAATAGTGAACACCAGTAAAAGTGCCATAAATACCGCCATTACCCGATGGACCAGTACCACTGTCTCAATACGCATTTCCGTGGTGCGGTCAAAACCAGATACCAGCTGATCAAGCCCGGCAACAAACTGGCTGACATCCGCTGACACCGTTTCTCGGTTTTGTGCACGCATCAGCGCAGGGATCAGTTCATTACGCCAGTAATCTTGTAAACCCTGTAATTGCGCCAGTTGTCCGTCTCGTTCTGCTGCTCGAGTCAACTCGGCGCTAAATGCCGTTTGTTCCATCTCTTTAATTAAGGGCTTGTCTTTCTCGCTTAATGGCACTGCCGCCAACAGACGGTAACTTTGCATGCGCAGCGATCCCGCTTTGTTGATCGCATGGGCGCTGCCCTGAACGCCTTGCACCAGCCAGCCAGAAACCGCCATCCCTGCCAGTCCAATAGCAGTAGAAAGCAACACAATAAGCGCAACCTGATTAACCAGGGTGAGCGGAGAGAGACAACGTTTAAGCATGTAAACCCCTTCCTTCAGGCTTTAAATGAGCAATAACCTTAATGAATGTGACGATATATTCTGGAATGGCAGTATTCTCGGCTATTGGCTGAAGTATACCCATAGCCGGAAAGAGTTACTCCTTATTTGCCGTGTGGTTAGTCGCTTTACATCGGTAAGGGTAGGGATTCTACAGCACCGTGAAAAATCTCATAATTTTTATGAAATCACTGTACTCACTATGGGTAATGATAAATATCAATGATAGATAAAGTTATCTTATCGTTTGATTTACATCAAATTGCCTTTAGCTCCAGACACTAAGGTGGCAGACATCGAAACGAGTATCAGAGGTGTCTATGAGTCACTCATCTGCCTCCGAAAGGGCTACTGGAGCTGTCATAACAGATTGGCGACCGGAAGATCCTGCGTTCTGGCAACAACGCGGTCAACGTATTGCCAGCCGCAACCTGTGGATTTCCGTTCCCTGTCTGCTGCTGGCGTTTTGCGTATGGATGTTGTTCAGCGCTGTTGCGGTGAACTTACCGAAAGTCGGTTTTAATTTTACGACCGATCAGCTATTTATGTTGACTGCGCTGCCTTCGGTTTCTGGCGCGTTATTACGTGTTCCATACTCCTTTATGGTTCCTATCTTCGGTGGTCGTCGCTGGACGGCGTTCAGCACCGGTATTCTGATTATTCCTTGCGTCTGGCTGGGTTTTGCCGTGCAGGATACCTCCACGCCTTATAGCGTCTTCATCATCATCTCTCTGCTATGCGGTTTTGCTGGCGCGAACTTCGCATCCAGTATGGCAAACATCAGCTTCTTCTTTCCGAAACAGAAGCAGGGTGGCGCGCTGGGTCTGAATGGTGGTCTGGGAAACATGGGCGTCAGCGTCATGCAGTTGGTTGCTCCGCTGGTGGTATCACTGTCGATTTTCGCAGTATTTGGTAGCCAGGGCGTCAAACAGCCGGATGGGACTGAGCTGTATCTGGCGAATGCGTCCTGGATATGGGTGCCGTTCCTTGCCATCTTCACCATTGCGGCGTGGTTTGGCATGAACGATCTTGCTACCTCGAAAGCCTCCATCAAGGAGCAGTTGCCGGTACTCAAACGGGGTCATCTGTGGATTATGAGCCTGCTGTATCTGGCAACCTTCGGCTCCTTCATCGGCTTCTCCGCGGGCTTTGCGATGCTGTCAAAAACGCAGTTCCCGGATGTTCAGATTCTGCAATACGCTTTCTTCGGGCCGTTTATTGGTGCGCTGGCGCGTTCTGCAGGTGGTGCATTATCTGACCGTCTGGGCGGAACTCGTGTCACGCTGGTGAACTTTATTCTGATGGCGATTTTCAGCGGCCTGCTGTTCCTGACCTTACCGACTGACGGGCAGGGCGGAAGCTTCATGGCGTTCTTCGCGGTCTTCCTGGCGCTGTTCCTGACAGCTGGGCTGGGTAGTGGTTCCACTTTCCAGATGATTTCAGTGATCTTCCGTAAACTGACAATGGATCGCGTGAAAGCAGAAGGGGGTTCTGACGAACGTGCGATGCGTGAAGCGGCAACCGGCACGGCAGCGGCGCTGGGTTTCATCTCTGCGATTGGCGCGATTGGTGGCTTCTTTATCCCGAAAGCGTTTGGTAGCTCGCTGGCATTAACGGGTTCGCCAGTAGGTGCAATGAAAGTATTTTTGATTTTCTATATCGCCTGCGTAGTGATTACTTGGGCGGTATATGGTCGGCATTCTAAAAAATAAATCTTAATATTTGATTATCCTTTGCGCGGCATGATGCCGCGCTTTTTTTATGCGTCATTTAGTTACAACATATTAGTGTTATATGGCTTATTTCGCCGGATTTCATTAAGAGCCATTAATATGTTACCCATGGGGAATACTCCTTAATACCCATTTGCATAAAAATCTTAATAGTTTAAATAACTACAGGTATAAAACGTCTTAATTTACAGCATGTTATGCTGTAACTGTTAATTATCCTAAAGGGGTATCTTAGGAATTTACTTTATTTTTCATCCCCATCACTCTTGATCGTTATCAATTCCCACGCTGTTTCAGAGCGTTACCTTGCCCTTAAACATTAGCAATGTCGATTTATCAGAGGGCCGACAGGCTCCCACAGGAGAAAACCGATGAGTAAATTCCTGGACCGGTTTCGCTACTTCAAACAGAAGGGTGAAACCTTTGCCGATGGGCATGGCCAGCTTCTCAATACCAACCGTGACTGGGAGGATGGATATCGCCAGCGTTGGCAGCATGACAAAATCGTCCGCTCTACCCACGGGGTAAACTGCACCGGCTCCTGCAGCTGGAAAATCTACGTCAAAAACGGTCTGGTCACCTGGGAAACCCAGCAGACTGACTATCCGCGTACCCGTCCGGATCTGCCAAACCATGAACCTCGCGGCTGCCCGCGCGGTGCCAGCTACTCCTGGTATCTTTACAGTGCCAACCGCCTGAAATACCCGATGATGCGCAAACGCCTGATGAAAATGTGGCGTGAAGCGAAGGCGCTGCATAGCGATCCGGTTGAGGCATGGGCTTCTATCATTGAAGACGCCGATAAAGCGAAAAGCTTTAAGCAGGCGCGTGGACGCGGTGGATTTGTTCGTTCTTCTTGGCAGGAGGTGAACGAACTGATCGCCGCATCTAACGTTTACACCATCAAAAACTACGGCCCGGACCGTGTTGCTGGTTTCTCGCCAATTCCGGCAATGTCGATGGTTTCTTACGCATCGGGTGCACGCTATCTCTCGCTGATTGGCGGTACTTGCTTAAGCTTCTACGACTGGTACTGCGACCTGCCTCCTGCGTCTCCGCAAACCTGGGGCGAGCAAACTGACGTACCGGAATCTGCTGACTGGTATAACTCCAGCTACATCATCGCCTGGGGTTCAAACGTGCCGCAGACGCGTACCCCGGATGCTCACTTCTTTACTGAAGTGCGTTACAAAGGCACCAAAACTGTTGCCGTCACACCAGACTACGCTGAAATCGCCAAACTGTGCGATCTGTGGCTGGCACCGAAACAGGGCACCGATGCGGCAATGGCGCTGGCGATGGGCCACGTAATGCTGCGTGAATTCCACCTCGACAACCCAAGCCAGTATTTCACCGACTATGTGCGTCGCTACACCGACATGCCGATGCTGGTGATGCTGGAAGAACGCGACGGTTACTACGCTGCAGGTCGTATGCTGCGCGCTGCTGATCTGGTTGATGCGCTGGGCCAGGAAAACAATCCGGAATGGAAAACTGTCGCCTTTAATACCAATGGCGAAATGGTTGCGCCGAACGGTTCTATTGGCTTCCGCTGGGGCGAGAAGGGCAAATGGAATCTTGAGCAGCGCGACGGCAAAACTGGCGAAGAAACCGAGCTGCAACTGAGCCTGCTGGGTAGCCAGGATGAGATCGCTGAGGTAGGCTTCCCGTACTTTGGTGGCGACGGCACGGAACACTTCAACAAAGTGGAACTGGAAAACGTGCTGCTGCACAAACTGCCGGTGAAACGCCTGCAACTGGCTGATGGCAGCACCGCCCTGGTGACCACCGTTTATGATCTGACGCTGGCAAACTACGGTCTGGAACGTGGCCTGAACGACGTTAACTGTGCAACCAGCTATGACGATGTGAAAGCTTATACCCCGGCCTGGGCCGAGCAGATTACCGGCGTTTCTCGCAGCCAGATTATTCGCATCGCCCGTGAATTTGCCGATAACGCTGATAAAACGCACGGTCGTTCGATGATTATCGTCGGTGCGGGGCTGAACCACTGGTATCACCTCGATATGAACTATCGTGGTCTGATCAACATGCTGATTTTCTGCGGCTGTGTCGGTCAGAGCGGGGGCGGCTGGGCGCACTATGTAGGTCAGGAAAAACTGCGTCCGCAAACCGGCTGGCAGCCGCTGGCGTTTGCCCTTGACTGGCAGCGTCCGGCGCGTCACATGAACAGCACTTCTTATTTCTATAACCACTCCAGCCAGTGGCGTTATGAAACCGTCACGGCGGAAGAGTTGCTGTCACCGATGGCGGACAAATCCCGCTATACCGGACACTTGATCGACTTTAACGTCCGTGCGGAACGCATGGGCTGGCTGCCGTCTGCACCGCAGTTAGGCACTAACCCGCTGACTATCGCTGGCGAAGCGGAAAAAGCCGGGATGAATCCGGTGGACTATACGGTGAAATCCCTGAAAGAGGGTTCCATCCGTTTTGCGGCAGAACAACCAGAAAACGGTAAAAACCACCCGCGCAACCTGTTCATCTGGCGTTCTAACCTGCTCGGTTCTTCCGGTAAAGGTCATGAGTTTATGCTCAAGTACCTGCTGGGGACGGAGCACGGTATCCAGGGTAAAGATCTGGGGCAACAGGGCGGCGTGAAGCCGGAAGAAGTGGACTGGCAGGACAATGGTCTGGAAGGCAAGCTGGATCTGGTGGTTACGCTGGACTTCCGTCTGTCGAGCACCTGTCTCTATTCCGACATCATTTTGCCGACGGCGACCTGGTACGAAAAAGACGACATGAATACTTCGGATATGCATCCGTTTATTCACCCGCTGTCTGCGGCGGTCGATCCGGCCTGGGAAGCTAAAAGCGACTGGGAAATCTACAAAGCCATCGCGAAGAAATTCTCCGAAGTGTGCGTCGGCCATCTGGGTAAAGAAACCGACATCGTCACGCTGCCTATCCAGCACGACTCTGCCGCTGAACTGGCGCAGCCGCTGGATGTGAAAGACTGGAAAAAAGGCGAATGCGACCTGATCCCAGGCAAAACTGCACCGCACATTATGGTCGTAGAGCGCGATTATCCGGCAACTTACGAACGCTTTACCTCTATCGGCCCGCTGATGGAGAAAATCGGTAACGGCGGTAAAGGGATTGCCTGGAACACCCAGAGCGAGATGGATCTGCTGCGTAAGCTCAACTACACCAAAGCGGAAGGTCCGGCAAAAGGCCAGCCGATGCTGAACACCGCAATTGATGCGGCAGAGATGATCCTGACGCTGGCACCGGAAACCAACGGTCAGGTAGCCGTGAAAGCCTGGGCTGCCCTGAGCGAATTTACCGGTCGTGACCATACGCATCTGGCGCTGAATAAAGAAGACGAGAAGATCCGCTTCCGCGATATTCAGGCACAGCCGCGCAAAATTATCTCCAGCCCGACCTGGTCTGGTCTGGAAGATGAACACGTTTCTTACAACGCCGGTTACACCAACGTTCACGAGCTGATCCCATGGCGTACGCTCTCTGGTCGTCAGCAACTGTATCAGGATCACCAGTGGATGCGTGATTTCGGTGAAAGCCTGCTGGTTTATCGTCCGCCGATCGACACCCGTTCGGTGAAAGAAGTGATAGGCCAGAAATCCAACGGCAACCCGGAAAAAGCGCTCAACTTCCTGACGCCGCACCAGAAGTGGGGTATCCACTCCACCTACAGCGACAACCTGCTGATGCTGACTTTAGGTCGCGGTGGTCCGGTGGTCTGGTTGAGTGAAGCCGATGCCAAAGATCTGGGTATCGCCGATAACGACTGGATTGAAGTCTTCAACAGCAACGGTGCACTGACTGCCCGTGCGGTTGTCAGCCAGCGTGTTCCGGCAGGGATGACCATGATGTACCACGCGCAGGAACGTATCGTTAACCTGCCTGGTTCGGAAATTACCCAACAGCGTGGTGGTATCCATAACTCGGTCACCCGTATCACGCCGAAACCGACGCATATGATCGGCGGCTATGCCCATCTGGCATACGGCTTTAACTACTACGGCACCGTAGGTTCTAACCGCGATGAGTTTGTTGTAGTGCGTAAGATGAAGAACATTGACTGGTTAGATGGCGAAGGCAATGACCAGGTACAGGAGAGCGTAAAATGAAAATTCGTTCACAAGTCGGCATGGTGCTGAATCTCGATAAGTGCATCGGCTGCCACACCTGTTCAGTTACCTGTAAAAACGTCTGGACCAGCCGTGAAGGCGTGGAATACGCGTGGTTCAACAACGTGGAAACCAAGCCGGGCCAGGGCTTCCCGACTGACTGGGAAAACCAGGAAAAATACAAAGGCGGCTGGATCCGTAAAATCAATGGCAAACTGCAACCGCGCATGGGTAACCGAGCCATGCTGCTGGGTAAAATCTTTGCTAACCCGCATCTGCCGGGGATCGACGATTATTACGAGCCGTTCGATTTTGATTATCAGAACCTGCATACCGCGCCGGAAGGCAGCAAATCGCAGCCGATTGCCCGTCCGCGTTCGCTGATTACCGGGGAACGGATGGCGAAAATCGAAAAAGGGCCGAACTGGGAAGATGACCTGGGCGGTGAGTTTGATAAACTGGCGAAAGACAAGAACTTCGACAACATCCAGAAGGCGATGTATAGCCAGTTCGAAAACACCTTTATGATGTATTTGCCGCGCCTGTGCGAACACTGCCTGAACCCGGCATGTGTGGCGACCTGCCCGAGCGGTGCGATTTACAAGCGTGAAGAAGATGGCATCGTCCTGATCGACCAGGATAAATGCCGTGGCTGGCGTATGTGCATCACCGGATGTCCGTACAAAAAAATCTACTTCAACTGGAAGAGCGGTAAGTCTGAGAAGTGCATCTTCTGCTATCCGCGTATTGAAGCGGGTCAGCCGACCGTGTGCTCAGAAACCTGTGTCGGTCGTATCCGTTATCTTGGCGTGCTGCTGTACGATGCCGACGCGATTGAACGTGCAGCCAGCACCGAGAACGAGAAAGATCTCTACCAGCGTCAGCTGGACGTGTTCCTCGATCCGAACGATCCGAAAGTCATCGAGCAGGCGATTAAAGACGGTATTCCGCTGAGCGTTATTGAAGCTGCACAGCAGTCGCCGGTTTATAAAATGGCGATGGAATGGAAACTGGCGCTGCCGCTGCATCCAGAATATCGCACACTGCCGATGGTCTGGTACGTGCCGCCTCTGTCTCCGATTCAGTCTGCAGCAGACGCGGGCGAGCTGGGCAGCAACGGAATTCTGCCAGACGTCGAAAGCTTGCGTATTCCGGTACAGTATCTGGCGAATCTGCTGACCGCCGGTGATACCAAACCGGTACTGCGTGCGCTGAAACGTATGCTGGCGATGCGTCATTACAAACGTGCTGAAACTGTTGACGGTAAAGTTGATACCCGTGCGCTGGAAGAGGTCGGTCTGACCGAAGCCCAGGCACAGGAGATGTACCGTTATCTGGCGATTGCTAACTACGAAGATCGCTTTGTGGTGCCGAGTAGTCATCGTGAACTGGCACGGGAAGCCTTCCCGGAGAAAAATGGCTGCGGCTTTACCTTTGGTGATGGCTGCCACGGCTCAGATACCAAATTCAATCTGTTCAACAGCCGTCGTATCGATGCCATCGATGTGACCAGCAAAACGGAGCCGCATCCATGATCGAACTCGTGATTGTATCGCGTCTCCTTGAATATCCGGATGCTGCCTTATGGCAGCATCAACAAGAGATGTTTGAGGCGATTGCTGCGTCGAAAAATCTGTCGAAAGAAGATGCCCATGCGCTGGGCATTTTCCTGCGCGATTTAACGGCGATGGATCCGCTCGATGCCCAGGTCCAGTACAGCGAACTGTTCGACCGTGGCCGCGCCACGTCACTGTTGCTATTTGAACATGTTCACGGTGAATCCCGTGACCGCGGCCAGGCGATGGTGGACCTGCTGGCGCAGTACGAGCAGCACGGCTTGCAGTTAAACAGCCGCGAATTACCGGACCATCTGCCGCTGTATCTGGAGTACCTGTCGCAGCTGCCGCAAAGCGAAGCCGTGGAAGGTTTGAAAGATATCGCGCCGATTCTGGCATTGCTGAGCGCGCGTCTGCAACAGCGTGAAAGCCGTTATGCCGTGATGTTTGATCTGCTGCTGAAATTGGCCAATACCGCTATCGACAGCGACAAAGTGGCGGAAAAAATTGCCGACGAAGCGCGCGATGATACGCCGCAGGCGCTGGATGCTGTCTGGGAAGAAGAGCAGGTTAAATTCTTTGCTGACAAAGGCTGCGGTGATTCAGCAATCACTGCTCATCAGCGTCGCTTTGCCGGTGCCGTCGCGCCGCAATATCTGAATATCACCACCGGAGGACAGCACTAATGCAATTCCTGAATATGTTCTTCTTTGATATCTACCCGTACATAGCCGGGGCGGTCTTCCTGATTGGTAGCTGGCTGCGTTATGACTACGGGCAGTACACCTGGCGCGCGGCGTCCAGCCAGATGCTGGATCGCAAAGGGATGAACCTGGCGTCGAACCTGTTCCATATCGGTATTCTGGGGATTTTTGTCGGTCACTTCTTCGGTATGTTGACGCCGCACTGGATGTATGAAGCCTGGCTGCCGATTGAAGTGAAACAGAAAATGGCGATGTTTGCTGGTGGTGCCAGCGGCGTGCTGTGTCTGATTGGCGGCGTGCTTTTGCTGAAACGTCGTATGTTCAGCCCACGCGTGCGTGCAACCACTACCGGAGCGGATATCCTGATCCTGTCGCTGCTCGTTATCCAGTGCGCGCTGGGCCTGCTGACCATTCCGTTCTCCGCTCAGCATATGGACGGTAGCGAGATGATGAAACTGGTTGGCTGGGCGCAGTCGGTGGTGACCTTCCACGGTGGCGCTTCTCAACACCTCGATGGTGTGGCGTTTATCTTCCGTCTGCACCTGGTGCTGGGGATGACGTTATTCCTGCTGTTCCCGTTCTCGCGTCTGGTACACATCTGGAGCGTACCGGTGGAGTATCTGACACGTAAGTACCAGCTGGTGCGCGCTCGTCACTAAACGAATTTTAGTTCACATAGACCCTGCTTCGGCGGGGTTTTTTTATGGGCACGGTGCGGGGTGAGTTGTCGGATGCGCTTCGCTTATCCGACCTACAGGGGAGGATATTGTAGGCCCGGTAAACGTGGTGCCATCGGGCAAAATTAGCTCGGAGTAACAGGTTTTGATTATTCAAGGAAGCGATGGTGGTGGGGGAAGGATTACTCAGCGCTGCGCGCTTCGCCCTTCGGGTCGTTGCCTGCGGCAACGCTCTCTCGCTGGCGCTCAAGTCGAACCTTGGTCGAAGCTTCTCATCCTTCCCCGCTTGGGCAGAATATTTGATTGCAGATTCGTTTGAGAATTCCGGGGCTTTTGAAAGTGATGGTGGTGGGGGAAGGATTCGAACCTTCGAAGTCGATGACGGCAGATTTACAGTCTGCTCCCTTTGGCCGCTCGGGAACCCCACCACGGGGTAATGCTTTTTACTAGCCTGCTCCCTTATCGGGGAGCGGGGCGCATCATATCAAATGACGCGCCGCTGTAAAGTGTTACGTTGAGAAAAATGAACTGGTTGCGTAATTTTCATCCGTAACGGATTAAAGGTAACCAGTTATTTTTGCTGGCGATTAAAGAATAATCGTCCGATTACCGTAAACAAAGACGCGTTGCGCCAGTACTTTGTATAGCGCACGACTTAAGACGTTTTTCTCGACGTCACGACCTGCGCGCATCATATCTTCAGCTGTGTAGGTATGATCGACATGAATAACGTCCTGCATGATGATTGGGCCTTCGTCCAGATTGTCATTCACATAGTGAGCGGTTGCGCCAATAATCTTCACACCACGTTCATAGGCCTGGTGATAAGGACGTGCGCCGATAAACGCAGGCAGGAATGAATGGTGAATATTGATGATTTTATTCGGGAAGCGTGCCACAAATTCCGGCGTTAATACCCGCATATACTTCGCCAGCACCACATAGTCAGGTTGATAAGCATCAATGGCGTCCGCCATCTTTTGATCGTGCTCGTTGCGGCTTAACCCTTCATGGCTTACCAGCTCAAACGGAATATCAAAACGCTCAACCAGAGAACGTAAAGTATCGTGGTTACCAATAACTGCCGCGATTTCGACATCCAGACCGCCGTAATTGGCTTTCATCAACAAATCGCCAAGGCAATGCGCTTCTTTAGTGACCAGAATCACTATCCGGCGACGACCGGCAGGATTCAGCTCACGCACGGAGCCTTCTGGCAATGCGCTATCGAGATCCGCCAGCAGGGTGGAATCATTAAAAATCCCTTCCAGTTCCGTGCGCATAAAAAAGCGCCCGGTACGGTGATCAACAAATTCATTGTTCTGTACGATATTTAACTCGTGCTTGTAGCAAATATTGGTAATACGTGCGATCAGACCTTTTTGGTCCGGACAAATAGTACGCAGAACTTTACGTTGGAGTGAATGCATTGCTGGAAAAACCTTGTTGAGAGTGTTTGCTAAACCGTACCGTCAACCATTATTGGCCGCAGCACTTTTTAAATTTTTTACCTGAACCACAAGGGCAGGGATCGTTGCGACCAAACTGCGGACGTGTACCGTCAATATAGTACCATTGACCGTTTTCTTTCAAAAATCGCGAACGTTCAATTATTGCACCTGTTTTGCCACCTTCGGTAAATCGAGCAACAAAACTGACAAATCCGATATTGTCGGCGTCCTGCCAACAATGTTCAAATACGGTCAATCCCAACCATTCAGTATGCGCAAATCCGGTCATCAATTCGGCACGTAACGCCGCTGCTCCACAAGAGGGATGCCAGGTCTTTATTAAATAATCAGCGTCTTGCATCACAAAAGCGCAGTAACGCGAACGCATGAGATGTTCTGGATCAGGTGCAACCTTTTCACCAGACACATAAGGGTGGCAACATAGGCTATACTCGACAGCACTACCACAGGGACAAAGCTGAGACACCAATAATCTCCCTGGAAACAATAACGGCGTATTAACCGCCTGAGTAGCACTATGTTAACCGAGCAGTAGCGATGTGGCTACGATTGCATTCCAGGGGAATCTTGCGGGAATAATGAGAAAGATAAAAATAGGGCTGGCGCTGGGATCTGGCGCGGCGAGAGGTTGGTCGCATATTGGCGTTATTAATGCGCTAAAAAAAGTGGGTATTGAAATTGATATCGTTGCAGGATGTTCAATTGGTTCGCTGGTGGGCGCGGCCTATGCATGCGATCGATTATCTGCGCTGGAAGATTGGGTAACCTCTTTCAGTTATTGGGACGTTTTACGCCTGATGGACCTCTCCTGGCAGCGCGGTGGGTTACTGCGCGGCGAGCGTGTCTTCAATCAATATCGCGAAATAATGCCGGAAACAGAGATCGAAAATTGTTCCCGTCGCTTTGCGGCTGTTGCCACCAATTTAAGTACGGGGCGTGAATTATGGTTTACTGAAGGCGATCTCCATCTTGCTATTCGCGCATCATGCAGTATTCCAGGACTCATGGCACCCGTTGCACATAACGGCTACTGGCTGGTTGATGGGGCAGTAGTTAACCCAATTCCTATTTCTCTTACGCGTGCATTGGGGGCTGATATTGTGATAGCGGTCGACCTGCAGCACGATGCTCATTTGATGCAACAAGATCTGCTCTCCTTTAATGTCAGTGAAGAAAATAGCGAGAATGGTGATTCTCTACCGTGGCATGCGCGTCTGAAAGAAAGGTTAGGCAGCATAACGACACGTCGGGCTGTGACAGCGCCAACGGCAACAGAGATTATGACCACGTCTATCCAGGTGTTGGAGAACCGCCTTAAAAGGAACCGCATGGCAGGTGATCCGCCCGATATTCTGATTCAACCTGTTTGCCCGCAAATATCTACGCTTGATTTCCATCGCGCGCACGCTGCCATTGCGGCCGGACAGCTGGCAGTGGAAAGGAAAATGGACGAACTTTTGCCGTTGGTACGCACCAACATTTGACCAGAATTTTTATCTACACTTAAGTTAATTCTGACAGGCGCAGGTGGCAATAGCATGCCACTATTGAGTAAAGCCGGTCAGGGGAGAGAACATGACGCAGCCATTGGTCGGAAAACAGATTCTCATTGTTGAAGATGAGCAGGTATTTCGCTCGCTTCTGGATTCATGGTTTTCCTCATTGGGAGCGACAACGGTACTGGCGGCTGATGGGGTGGATGCCCTTGAGTTGCTGGGAGGTTTCACTCCAGACCTGATGATATGTGATATCGCGATGCCACGAATGAACGGGCTTAAACTGCTGGAGCATATACGTAACAGAGGCGACCAGACCCCAGTTCTGGTGATATCTGCCACTGAAAATATGGCAGATATTGCCAAAGCGTTACGTCTGGGCGTTGAAGATGTTTTGCTGAAACCAGTTAAAGATCTGAATCGCTTGCGCGAGATGGTTTTTGCCTGTCTCTATCCCAGCATGTTTAATTCGCGCGTTGAGGAAGAGGAAAGGCTTTTTCGCGACTGGGATGCAATGGTTGATAACCCTGCCGCAGCGGCGAAATTATTACAGGAACTACAACCGCCGGTTCAGCAGGTGATTTCCCATTGCCGGGTTAATTACCGTCAATTGGTTGCCGCGGACAAACCCGGCCTGGTGCTTGATATTGCCGCACTTTCGGAAAACGATCTGGCATTTTATTGCCTTGATGTCACCCGAGCTGGACATAATGGCGTACTTGCTGCCTTGTTATTACGCGCATTGTTTAACGGATTATTACAGGAACAGCTTGCACACCAAAATCAACGGTTGCCAGAGTTGGGCGCGTTATTGAAGCAGGTAAACCATTTACTTCGTCAGGCCAATCTGCCGGGGCAGTTTCCGCTATTAGTTGGCTATTATCATCGCGAACTGAAAAATCTCATTCTGGTTTCTGCGGGTCTGAATGCGACGTTAAATACCGGCGAACACCAGGTGCAAATCAGTAATGGTGTTCCGTTAGGCACTTTAGGTAACGCTTATTTGAATCAATTGAGCCAGCGATGCGATGCTTGGCAATGCCAAATATGGGGAACCGGTGGTCGACTGCGCTTGATGTTGTCTGCAGAATGAGCAAACGATAACGCGGGCTAAATTTGCATTACCTGCTAATGTCGGCTGGTGGTACTATCGTCGCCATTCGTATAAGTAATTGTCTTAATTATGCTATCTCGCCTCCTTTTCAGAACTTAGCCCCTTCGGGGTGCTGATATACTGGGATGCGATACAGAAATATGAACACGTTCAAAACACGAACAGTCCAGGAGAATTTAAATGGCTGCCATTAATACGAAAGTCAAAAAAGCCGTTATCCCCGTTGCGGGATTAGGAACCAGGATGTTGCCGGCGACGAAAGCCATCCCGAAAGAGATGCTGCCACTTGTCGATAAGCCATTAATTCAATACGTCGTGAATGAATGTATTGCGGCTGGCATTACTGAAATTGTGCTGGTTACACACTCATCTAAAAACTCTATTGAAAACCACTTTGATACCAGTTTTGAACTGGAGGCAATGCTGGAAAAACGTGTAAAACGTCAACTGCTTGATGAAGTGCAGTCTATTTGTCCACCGCACGTGACTATTATGCAAGTTCGTCAGGGTCTGGCGAAAGGCCTGGGACACGCGGTATTGTGTGCTCACCCGGTAGTGGGTGATGAACCGGTAGCTGTTATTTTGCCTGATGTTATTCTGGATGAATATGAATCCGATTTGTCACAGGATAACCTGGCAGAGATGATCCGCCGCTTTGATGAAACGGGTCATAGCCAGATCATGGTTGAACCGGTTGCTGATGTGACCGCATATGGCGTTGTGGATTGCAAAGGCGTTGAATTAGCGCCGGGTGAAAGCGTACCGATGGTTGGTGTGGTAGAAAAACCGAAAGCGGATGTTGCGCCGTCTAATCTCGCTATTGTGGGTCGTTACGTACTTAGCGCGGATATTTGGCCGTTGCTGGCAAAAACCCCTCCGGGAGCTGGTGATGAAATTCAGCTCACCGACGCAATTGATATGCTGATCGAAAAAGAAACGGTGGAAGCCTATCATATGAAAGGGAAGAGCCATGACTGCGGTAATAAATTAGGTTACATGCAGGCCTTCGTTGAATACGGTATTCGTCATAACACCCTTGGCACGGAATTTAAAGCCTGGCTTGAAGAAGAGATGGGCATTAAGAAGTAACATCCGTATCGGTGTTATCCACGAAACGGCGTTGAGCAATCGACGCCGTTTTTTTATAGCTTATTCTTATTAAATTGTCTTAAACCGGACAATAAAAAATCCCGCCGCTGGCGGGATTTTAAGCAAGTGCAATCTACAAAAGATTATTGCTTGATCAGGAAATCGTCGAGGGATTTACCTTGCTCATCCATTGCTTTTTTGATTACAGCTGGAGTACGGCCTTGGCCAGTCCAGGTTTTAGTTTCGCCGTTTTCGTCAACGTAGCTATATTTTGCCGGACGCTGAGCACGTTTAGCTTTGGTGCCAGATTTAACGGCAGCAAGGCTATTCAGCAGTTCGTTCGGGTCAATACCGTCAGCGATCAGCATTTCGCGATATTGCTGCAGCTTACGAGTGCGCTCTTCAACTTCAGCAGCAGCCGCGCTTTCTTCTTCGCGACGTTCATTAACAACAACTTCTAATTTTTCCAGCATTTCTTCCAGCGTTTCAAGTGTACATTCTCTTGCCTGCGCACGAAGAGTACGGATGTTGTTCAGAATTTTAAGTGCTTCGCTCATTGTAGTAATCTCAAACTTATATTGGGGTGGTTTGTTGAGGTAATAATAGAGCCTTAAATTCAGTTGTGCAATAGCCAGGAATGTAAGGAATTCAAAATTGTTCTTTATTTTGTGCCGCCAATAAATATCTTTTCATAAAATTAGCCAGAAAAGACGCGGCATATAGCCCTATTTACACCGATGATTTCGCAGCACGTGAGGTTAAAACTTCCTGATTCATGTCACATTTTATGGGGAGATTATCGTAGGCTGACGACCTTTCAGTCTTCTGTATTAGTTGTGTTTACGAGAATTCCCTATTAAGCGAATGATGAAAAGTAGAACAGTCGCAATAAGAGCATGGACTTAGTATTGCACTATCTCCTGGAGGTCAACAGAGGGCTATTACTTGCGCAACAGGTTAAAGATTGTGAATAGTTACCAGCAGTCATTTACCCGCTTATAACAAGCGAGGCAGTTGTAATGATAGCTCAGAAGGATTATGCAAGGCTTCGTAAGGGAGAACGCATATACCCACTTCTGTGCATACTGTTGAGCTGAAAAACTGACGAATTATGATAAACTCCAGCCAACTTTATTTCATATCATTGAGGGCCTGTGGCTGATGGCACAGCTATATTTCTACTATTCCGCAATGAATGCGGGTAAGTCTACAGCATTGTTGCAATCTTCATACAATTACCAGGAACGCGGCATGCGCACTGTCGTATATACGGCAGAAATTGATGATCGCTTTGGTGCCGGGAAAGTCAGTTCGCGTATAGGTTTGTCATCGCCTGCAAAATTATTTAACCAAAATTCATCATTATTTGATGAGATTCGTGCGGAACATGAACAGCAGGCAATTCATTGCGTACTGGTTGATGAATGCCAGTTTTTAACCAGACAACAAGTATATGAATTATCGGAGGTTGTCGATCAACTCGATATACCCGTACTTTGTTATGGTTTACGTACCGATTTTCGAGGTGAATTATTTATTGGCAGCCAATACTTACTGGCATGGTCCGACAAACTGGTTGAATTAAAAACCATCTGTTTTTGTGGCCGTAAAGCAAGCATGGTGCTGCGTCTTGATCAAACAGGCAGACCTTATAACGAAGGTGAGCAGGTGGTAATTGGTGGTAATGAACGATACGTTTCTGTATGCCGTAAACACTATAAAGAGGCGTTACAAGTCGGCTCATTAACGGCTATTCAGGAAAGGCATCGCCACGATTAATAAGAATTTCTTTACTGACAGGGTGAGCAGGGCACTTTTATCCTGTCAGTTCGTTTTACGCACTTCTTCCGGGCTATATACCCTTCTCGGCAGTTTTTTAACGCCGCTATACGCCTCACAGGGCTCTTAAGCACCGACGTTGACTTGTGACCTGTAAAGTACAATATCCCTGTGTTTAGGCGTTATACATCGTCGCAAATATGATGAAGGCTAATGCTGTCGGTTTATGGAAAAGTTGCTTTGGGTAAACAAAAAAACGGCCCCAGAAGG
>NZ_JBQZXE010000057.1:0-23509 GCF_053555855.1 Shigella sp. SIG3 | reverse complement strand
ACATTTGTGCACCCAAGGATGAAAGCTGACAGCAATGTCAGCCGCAGACCACTTTAATGGCCAGTCCTCCGCGTGATGTTTCGCGGTATTTATCGTTCATATCTTTGCCGGTTTCATACATCGTCTCGATCACTTTATCGAGTGAAACACGCGGTGCCGAGGTGCGGCGCATCGCCATCCGCGCGGCGTTTACTGCTTTCACGGCATTAATGGCATTACGTTCAATGCACGGGATTTGTACCTGTCCGGCAACCGGATCGCAGGTCAGCCCAAGGTTATGCTCCATCGCGATTTCCGCCGCATTGCATACCTGCGCCGGACTGCCGCCCAGTAGTTCAGTTAACCCTGCCGCTGCCATTGAACAGGCCACGCCAATCTCCCCCTGACAGCCGACCTCCGCGCCAGAGATGGAGGCGTTCATTTTATACAGCGCGCCAATAGCCCCCGCTGCCAGAAAATAGCGGGCAATTGACCGCTCGTTTACCGGACGACGGAACTTATCGTAATAAGCCAGCACTGCCGGAATAATGCCGCACGCACCGTTAGTCGGTGCCGTTACCACGCGCCCGCCAGCTGCGTTTTCTTCACTAACCGCCAGCGCGTACATGTTGATCCAGTCGATGACATTCATCGGATCGTTAGAGATGTTATCGCTAGAAACCAGCTGACGATGCAGCGCTACGGCACGACGCGGCACATTGAGCGGACCAGGCAGCACGCCTTCAGTGTTCATCCCGCGTTCAATACCGTCATGCATCACTTGCCAGATACGGGCAAACCCTGCGTCAATTTCCGCTTTGCTGCGCAGCGCCAGCTCGTTGTGCATCATCAGGCCAGATATAGACAGGCCGTTGTAATCACACATTTTCAGCAGTTCACCTGCTGAGTGGAAATCGTAAGGTACGGACGTTTCGACATCGTGCGACAGGCCGAAGTGTTCTTCTTCGACAATAAACCCGCCGCCGACAGAGTAATAGGTTTTACTTAATAGCGCTTCCTGTCCCTTCCAGGCAGTGATCCGCATTCCGTTCTCATGGCGAGGCAACATTTCGGGATGGAAGATAATGTTCTTTGCTACAGGAAAATCAACAATATGCGCACCAGATGCCACTGGCAGCCGCCCGCTGCGCGTTACTAACTCTATAAATGCAGGGATCTCATCAATGACAACATCCTGCGGACTGTTTCCTGCCAGTCCCATGATAATGGCGACATCCGTGGCATGGCCTTTGCCCGTCAGTGACAACGACCCGTACAGATCGACCACAATATGGCTCGTCGCGGTTAATAAGCCGCTACTTTCCAGCCGATCAATAAAACTTTTTCCGGCATTCATTGGCCCCACGGTATGCGAACTGGAGGGACCAATCCCAATTTTGAAAATATCGAATGCACTAATCATATCCACACCCTCGGATTGCCGTTCAGTGAAGTGGAGCGGAACGACCTTGCGACCGTCCCGCTCACGAGGCTTTACGCACTACGTACTGCGATAGCTTCAATTTCCAGCTTCACATCTTTCGGCAAACGCGCAACCTGCACACAGCTCCGGGTCGGGTAGGTCGCCTGATGCTCATCGAAGAACTGCTTATAGACTTCATTGATGGTGGCAAAATCATTCAGATCGGTGATGAACACGGTCATCTTGATGATATCGCCCACGCTCAGCCCGGCAGCAACCACGATCGCTTTGACGTTTTCGAGGCTTAAACGCGCCTGATCTTGCACATCAGCCGGGATCTCACCGGTCTGCGGGCAAACCGGAATTTGCCCGGAGGTGAAGACCATGCTGCCTAAATCAACGCCCTGAACATAAGGGCCGATTGCGCCTAGGGCACGTTGCGTTTCGATAATCTTTTTCATACATCCTCCGGCGTCAGAGCGCCTGGGTAAAAGTACGTGAAATAACATCCTGTTGCTGTTCACGGGTCAGTGCGTTGAAGCGCACGGCGTAGCCAGAGACACGGATTGTCAGGTTAGGATATTTTTCCGGGTGCTCGATGGCATCCAGCAGCATTTCCCGATTCATTACGTTGACGTTGAGGTGTTGACCGCCTTCGACATCCGCTTCGTGGTGGAAATACCCATCCAGCAGGCCGACAAGGTTGGTTTTACGTACTGGATCTTCTTTGCCCAGCGCCGCAGGAACGATTGAGAAGGTGTACGAGATCCCATCTTTGGCGTAGGTGAACGGCAGTTTCGCCACCGACGTCAATGAGGCCACGGCACCTTTGCGGTCACGACCATGCATCGGGTTAGCGCCCGGCGCGAACGGTGTTCCGGCGCGACGACCGTCCGGCGTATTACCGGTTTTCTGGCCGTACACCACGTTAGAAGTGATAGTCAGAATCGACTGGGTAGGGACGGCGTTGCGATAGGTTGGCAGCGCTTTAATTTTCTTCATAAAGCGTTCAACCAGGTCGCAGGCAATGCTGTCTACGCGCTCGTCGTTGTTGCCGTACTGCGGATATTCACCGTCGATTTCAAAGTCCACCGCCAGGCCGTTTTCGTCACGGATTGGTTTCACGCGGGCATATTTGATGGCAGACAGGGAGTCCGTCGCCACCGACAGGCCCGCGATGCCGCATGCCATAGTGCGATAGACATCACGATCGTGCAGCGCCATCAGCGAAGCTTCGTAGCTGTACTTGTCGTGCATGTAGTGAATGATATTCAGCGCGCTGATGTACTGCACCGCCAGCCAGTCCATGAAGTGATCGAGGCTGTCCATCACTTTGTCGTAATCCAGCACGTCGTCCATCAGCGGTGCTGTTTTCGGCCCGACCTGAATCTTCAGCTTCTCGTCCACCCCGCCGTTAATTGCGTAGAGCAGCGTTTTCGCCAGGTTAGCGCGTGCACCAAAGAACTGCATTTGCTTACCAATCACCATTGGGCTGACGCAGCAGGCAATCGCGTAATCGTCGCTGTTGAAGTCAGTACGCATCAGATCGTCATTTTCATACTGCAAGGAAGAGGTGACGATCGACACCTGCGCGGCATATTTTTTGAAGGCAATCGGTAATTCTTCCGACCAAAGAATGGTCAGGTTAGGTTCCGGTGCCGGCCCCATAGTGTGCAGGTGTGCAAATAGCGGAAGGAGTTTTTGGTCACCAGCGTACGACCGTCCAGCCCCATCCCGCCGATCACTTCCGTCGCCCAGATTGGGTCGCCGGAGAACAGCGAATCAAATTCCGGTGTACGCAGGAAGCGTACCATACGGATCTTCATGATGAAGTGATCGATCAGTTCCTGTGCCTGCTGCTCATTGAGGACGCCAGCTTTAAAGTCGCGCTCAATGTAGATATCCAGGAACGATGCCGTGCGCCCCAGCGACATCGCGCCGCCATTTTGCGATTTCACTGCCGCCAGATAAGCGAAGTAGAGCCACTGCACCGCTTCCTGTGCATTCTGCGCCGGGCGAGAGATATCAAAGCCATATTTCGCCGCCATTTCCTGAATCTGCAACAGCGCATGACGATGCTCTGCCAGCTCCTCACGCAGACGGATGGTGGCTTCCAGATCCTCGCCTTTTTCCAGACGAGACTGGAGATCGGCAAATTGCAGTTCGCGTTCACGCACCAGATAACTGATGCCATACAGCGCTACGCGGCGATAGTCACCGATAATGCGCCCACGACCATAGCCATCTGGTAAACCGGTCAGCACGCCAGATTTACGGCAGCGCAGCATATCCGGTGAGTAAACATCAAATACGCCCTGGTTATGGGTTTTACGCAGATCGGTAAACAGATATTCAAATTCACTGTCCATTTCACGGCCATAGGCGTGGAATGAACTTTTAATCATATTAATGCCACCGAACGGGTGTAGCGCACGTTTCAACGGCGCATCCGTTTGCAGGCCAACAATTTTTTCCAGCGGCTGGTTAATATATCCCGCATCATGAGCGGTAATTGTGGTGGCAATATTGGTATCGAAATCAACCGGCGCGTGGGTTGCGTTTTCGATACGGATGCCTTCCATTACTTTTTCTCACAATTCCGTGGTGGCAGGCGTCGCTTCGGCGAGAAAAGATTCATCGCCTTCATACGGTGTATAGTTATGTTGAATAAAATCGCGGACATTAATTTCGCTTTTCCAGTCCGTACCTTTAAAGCCAAGCCATGCGTCAGCGTACAGCTTATCGCTGGTATCAATATCTACCTTCATGAAAAATAATCTCTCTACAATACTTCAACTAAATTATGCAAATTCTGCGGGCGCGTTAACTTTACCTAAATGAATGGCATCCAAAGCAATCATTTTTTCTTCGTTAGTCGGAATAACGACGCAAATGACATGCGCATTTTCACTGGAAACAATTCGCTCGCCAAAAGAGTTAGATCGATTATTCATTTCTGTATCAATCTCTACGCCTAATACAGCCAAATGTTCCATGACCAGACGACGAATTAAACTTGAATTCTCTCCTATTCCGCCGGTGAATATAATTCCATCCAGCCGACGTAATGAAGCTGCATGTCCGGCAATATGACGGGCAATTCGGTGAACAAAGGTTTTAATTGCCAGTTGCGCGCGTTCGTGACCTTCATGCCAGGCTTTTTCCAGAACACGTAAATCCGAAGAAAGACCGGAAATACCTAATAATCCCGACTCTTTATTCACTACGCGTTCCAGGTCACCCAGGCTCTGGTTGGTTTGGCTGGCGACCCAGGACATCGCACCAAAGTCGACATCGCCACTGCGGGTACCCATCATCAAGCCTTCCAGCGGCGTCATTCCCATTGAGGTGTCAACACTCTGACCGTTGCGAACTGCGCAGATTGACGCGCCATTGCCAAGATGCGCCACAACCAGGCCGGAGTCATCTTCCGCCAGATTCAGCAGCGAATGTGCGCGCTGGGAAACATAGCGGTGCGACGTGCCGTGGAAACCATAACGGCGTACACCTAACTCTTCATAATATTTCCACGGCAGGCCGTATAAATAAGCTTCCGGAGCCATCGTCTGGTGGAAACTGGTATCAAATACGGCCACCTGAGTTACGCCCGGAAATAATTGCTGCGCCGATTCAATACCACTTAAATTTGCGTAATTATGCAGGGGTGCCAGTGGAGAAACGCGACGGATATTATCAATGACTTCATCGGTAATAATGGCGGACTCGGTAAAAATACTGCCGCCGTGAGCGATGCGGTGGCCAATTAAGGCCACGCTGTCATTTAAATTCCGTTTTTCCAGTTCAAATGCAATTGCCTTCAATGCACCTTCGTAGCTGTGGAGAGCCAGCGGTGCTGGCTCTCCCCCATTTACGGATAAGAATGCATTTTCCGAGTTAATACCGTCGGCAATACCTGACATTAATACTTCACAGTCGCTGGCATCGAGTACGGAAAACTTAATCGAAGACGAACCACAGTTAATAACCAAAACAACCGGAAATTCATTCATCTCTTTTCTCATCCTGAGTTACGGATTAAAACAGTTTGTATACGATGTTCAGGATGGTCAGCAGACCAATCACGGTAACAAACACGTTATCCAGACGACCACGGTATTTCGCCAGAGACGGCGCTTTACGGATAGCATACATCGGCAACAGGCACAGCAGGGATGCGATAATCGGTGCGCCCATGGCTTCAATCAGGTCGAGGATGTTCGGGTTGGCGTAGGCAACAACCCAGGTGGAGCCCATGATGAAGATCATGCTGAGAGTATTCAGTTTACCCAGCGACACTTTGGTTTTGTCACCTTTATAACCGAACTTCAGAATCAGACCATTCAAGCCTTCCAGCGTCCCCAGATAGTGACCGAAGAAAGATTTGAAGATAGCCACGAGTGCGATGATGGAAGCCGCATATTCCAGTGTAATCGCGAACGTTGTTTTCGTACCGGCCATGGACGCAAAGTGGTTAGCCAGATAAGAAAGCACTGGAATATTCTGCACTTTGGCTTCCGCCATGTTGGCCGGAGACAGAGTAAACAGGCAGCTAAAGGCAAAGAACATCACCACTGCAACCATCAGCATGCTGGCACGAGAAATGATTTGGGAACATTTACGTTCGGTGAAGTCGCGACCGAAGTCTTTCTCATACTCTTCACGTTTAGAAACCACGAAGGAAGAGACGATTGGCGAGAAGTTAAAGGAGAAAACCATGATGGAAATCCCCAGCCAGACAGTGATCAGGATACCGTCATGACCGGTTAACGACAGCGAACCGAGGTCAACCTGGTCGATAACTGCAGAGTTCCAGTAAGGGATCAGCGACAGAGAAATCAGCACCAGGCTGGCGATAAACGGCCATACCAGGTAGCTCATCACTTTAACCATCAGATCCTTACCAAACCAGATGACGAAAGCCATCAGCAGCAACAGGAACAGCGCCACAAAGCCGCGATTCAGCGGTGCAAATCCGAGCTGGTTTTCCCAGAACGTCATAAAGGTATTGGTAATAGTAACGCCATAAATCCACAGCAGTGGGCAAATCGCGAAGAAGTACAGGAACGTGATAACCACGCCGCCAGTTTTACCAAAATGCTCTTCCACCGTTTCCGTAATGTTGCCGGAAGGGTTAGAGCCAGAAAGACACAGACGCGCCAGCGCCCGGTGGCAATAAAATGCGATGGGGTATGCCAATACCAACATCAGAAGAATCGGGATCAGTCCGCCAAAACCTGCGCGGATAGGGAAGAACAGCACCCCGGCGCCGATTGCCGTACCAAACAAGCCTAACGTCCATGTGGTATCTGATTTACGCCAGGACGATTGTTTTGTCTGGCTGGATACAATGCTATCTGAAGTACTCATATCCTATCCTCAACGAATTAATTAAGCGTCAACAAAACCGGTGATTTGAGAGACGCGAGAAAGATCGATATTGCCGCCGGAAATAATACTGACGGTTTTTCTGTTTTGAATATATTGGTCTAATTTACCGCTTAATAATGCAGCACATGCCAGAGCGCCTGCGCCTTCGGTGACGACTTTATTGCGCTGAATTAAGGCAATCATACTGTTTCTGATTTCGTCTTCGCTGACCAGCACGATGTCATCGACTAATTCACGAACGATTTCGTAAGTTAAATTACCCGGGCGGGAGACATCACAACCATCCGCCAGGGTGCCGGTAGTTCGGTGCGTGGTTATTTCTCCGGAGTGGAAAGAAGCCGCCATGCCGTGAACGTTTTCTGACTGTACGCCAATAACACGAATGGTCGGGTTAATAGATTTAATTGCCACCGCAATACCAGCAATTAAACCACCACCACCAATTGGCACAATCACGTTATCGACATCATAGAGATCTTCCATAATTTCCAGACCAATCGTTCCCTGGCCAGCAATCACTTTCGGATCATCGTAAGGTGGGATAAAAATACGACCTTCCATTTCGACAATTTCGCTCACTTTAGCGATAGTGTCGTTGAAGTTATCACCATGCAGAACGACTTCTGCGGAGTAGTCGCACGTTGCCGCTACTTTGGATTTTGGCGCACCTTTTGGCATCACCACTTTACCGTCGATACCCAGTATCGCGCAGGAGAGCGAAACCCCTTGCGCATGGTTGCCCGCAGAACAGGCCACCACGCCTTTGCGTTTTTCCGCATCGGTCAGTGAACTTAATTTATTAAATGCGCCACGAATTTTAAATGAACCCGTACGCTGCATATTTTCAAACTTCAGGAATATTTCACCTTTGCAACGTTCACTAAAATAGTTGGAGCGAGGCATGCCTGTTTTATAAATTCGCCCAGCCAGTCGTTGTTTCGCTTCAATAATATCATCAATAGCAACCGGCAGATCGTATGTAATATGCATTATAAAACCTCTTCGCCTGAATTAAATATGTAGGTAACCGTAACCGACACCTGCAAAACAGACAGGTGGATTATTTATGTTTAAATAAAAACAAATAACTAACCAACTTCTATTAATTGCCTTCGTCTACACCCATTATAAGATGAATACTCTTTGGCTAATTCCACCAAAACCGATGCTGCTTTTTTAATACGATAATTTTTCGACCATACCGCGGCATATTGTGCCACAGGTAATGTTTCTTCAACCGGAATAGTAATAAATTGATTAGAACCAAAAGGTGACGTCATATCACAAGGAATTACAGTTAAGAAATCAGCATTGAGAACAAGATTATAAATTGTCACGACTGAGTCGGTTTTAACGATGTTTTCAATACTGATGCCATTTCTTTGTAACGTAGTAAGCAGTTCGCTGTAGTACCCCATATTAGTTTGTGGCAACACCCACTGTTCGTTCTTCAACGACTCCAGCGTGGTGGTGCCGGTGCATGTTCGGGACTTACTGGCTACCAGCACAAACTCGGACTCGAACAGCGGCTCAACATGTAAATCCTGAAGCTTCATTTCTGCACTTAACGTACCAATCGCAAAATCCAGTCGACCGTCGCGGATTGCCGGTAAGAACGAAGACAGTTGCGCTTCATACATAGAAACCTGCGCTTTCGGGAACACCTCTTTGAACTTGTTGATCATCCCTGACATAAAAGTAAAACCAATCAATGAAGGAAAACCAAATGAGACTTCCACCACCGCCTCAGAAGACATACCGCTTATCTCATTAACCATATTTTTCATTTCACGGGTAATGGATTCGGAACGGGAGAGTAACAATTGACCGGCAGGTGTTAATGTTACACCGGTATTTTTCCGCACCACTAATTCCACACCAAAATAATCTTCAATATCGTTAATGATTTTACTGACGGCCGGTTGAGTTAACCCTAATTCTTTTGCAGCCGAGCCGATAGAGCCACTTCTAATGACTTCCTGAAAGACTACCAGGTGCTGCGTTTTCGGAAGAAGAATAGTGCTCATAACGACCTACGTTAATTACCTCATTGACGGCATGAAGTGTATCAAAATGAAATAAACAGGATATGTGCGACCACTCACAAATTAACTTTCATTACTTTCCAAGGTATCGTTATTACAATTAAATACCTTTAAATATCAACAAGTTAAAGCATAAAAATCAGCATAAACCCTGATTTCTATCAAAAAAAAATGACGGGGATAACCATATTTTATGGCGATAACATCATTCGTTATGTGGTTAATACAAAAAAGGGGCTGAGACCATATTTCAAGCAATTACCGGATAATTACCAGGCAAAATTTGAGTTAAATTTAATGAGCAAGTTCTCAAATTTTATTATAAATAAACCATTTTCAGCGATAAATACTGCGGCACGTCACATTTTTTCACGCTATTTGTTGGAGAACAAACATTTATTTTATCAATATTTTAAAATTTCGAATACAGGTATTGATCATCTCGAACAATTGATTAACGTCAACTTTTTCTCTTCTGACAGGACGTCATTTTGTGAATGCAATCGTTTTCCATAAATTCTTCTCCCCTCATAGGCGACGAATAGCATTTTGTGTTGAGGATCACAAAACGAATAATTGCTGGTCGCCGCGATAAGGTCAGACGAAGTCAACAAGGGGGATTTTCACTGTGCTTTACATCAGCGTAGGACACAGAATGTTGCTTCGTTTACTGTAACGCCGGGTAAATGAGCGTTTTTTGATAGTGCGTAAGTGTCGTGCGAGGAAAATAAGCATCTATTATTGTTTGTCATGACGACAAGGCAGGCATCAATGAAAGGCTTCCCAATTGCACATATTTTTCACCCTTCAATCCCGCCAATGCACGCAGTGGTTAACAATCACAATAGAAATATTGATTATTGGACGGTAAAAAGAAAGTTTGCAGAAATTGTCTCCACCAATGACGTTAATAAAATTTACAGTATAAGTAATGAACTGCGGAGAGTATTATCTGCAATTACTGCATTGAATTTCTATCAAGGCGATGTTCCTTCTGTCATGATCCGAATCCAACCGGAAAATATGAGTCCATTCATCATAGATATTTCTACAGGAGAACATGATGATTATATCATACAAACATTAGATGTAGGCACTTTTGCACCTTTTGGTGAACAATGTACTTGCTCAGCCGTCAATAAAAAAGAGCTGGAATGTATTAAGGAGACGATTTCTAAGTATTGCGCAAAGTTCACCCAAAAAGAAGCCATCTTAACACCCCCTAGGCACTTTAATAAAACCTGCATTACTTCAGATTGTTGGCAAATTCTCTTTTTTTCACCCGATCATTTTAATAATGATTTTTATTGATTATTTATAAAGGATAAAATAATGTTCCCTGTTTCATCAATTGGTAATGATATTAGTAGTGATTTAGTCCGTCGAAAAATGAATGACCTTCCTGAAAGCCCCATAGGAAATAACCTCGAAGCACTAGCACCCGGTATAGAAAAACTAAAACAGACCTCTATTCAAATGGTCACTTTACTTAACGCGTTACAACCAAGTGGAAAATGCATTATCACTGGTGATTTTCAAAAAGAATTAGCGTACTTACAAAATGTAATTCTTTATAATGACTCGTCTCTTCGTCTGGATTTTTTAGGTTATAACGCCCAAATTATTCAACGATCGGACAATACCTGCGAACTTACCATTAATGAACCGTTAAAAAACCAGGAAATATCTACAGGCAATATCAATGTTAATTGCCCATTAAAAGATATTTACAATGAAATCAGGAGGTTGAACGTAATCTTTAGTTGTGGGACTGGAGATATAGTTGATCTATCCTCTCTGGACTTACGTAATGTCGATTTAGATTATTATGATTTCACAGATAAACATATGGCTAATACTATTCTAAATCATTTTAAATTGGATTCAACAAATTTTACTAATGCCAACATGTTTCAGGTTAATTTTGTTAGTTCAACACAAAACGCCACAATCTCCTGGGATTATTTACTAAAAATAACGCCTGTTTTAATAAGCATTAGCGATATGTATTCTGAAGAAAAAATCAAGTTTGTCGAAAGTTGTTTAAATGAGCTTGGAGACATTACCGAAGAACAATTAAAAATTATGAGATTTGCAATTATAAAATCTATACCAAGGGCAACTCTTACAGATAAATTAGAAAATGAATTAACAAAAGAAATATATAAAAGCTCATCGAAAATCAACAATTGCTTGAACAGAATTAAATTACCAGAGATGAAAGAATTCTCATCAAAAAAATATATGATTACATCGATACAATCATTGAAGATTATGAAAATATCAAAGAAAATGCTTATCTGGTCGTCCCCCAAATTAATTATACTATGGATTTAAACATAGAAGACTCTAGCTCAGAAGAGTTAATACCCTCGAGAAAGACGAAAATTCTCCGGACAATGGCTTTGAGGTCGGGGAATATAACACATATGAAGCATATAACTCAGAGAATCAATATTTTACCAGAGAGGACTATACGTATAATTACGACCTTTTAAATGCAATATAGACTTAATAACTTCTTACAAAGTCTATTATTAATACCGTAGATATTCATCTTACCCTGTGCACCAAAAGCAAAAACTTATCGACGCGGGTTTGAAACTGATGGCAACCGCAAAAATGCCTGATGCGCTACGCTTATCAGGCCTACGCCATCTCTGCAATATATTGAATTTGCGTGCTTTTGTAGGCAGGATAAGGCGTTCACGCAGCATCCGGCATGAATAAAGCGCACTCAACAATCTGAAACCCGCCGGAACGGTTTATTACGTACATCAGGTGAAACTGACCGATAAGCCGCTTTCTTTTGGGTATAGTGTCGTGGACAGTCATTCATCTTTCTGCCCCTCCAAAAGCAAAAACCCGCCGAAGCGGGTTTTTACGTATATCAGGTGAAACTGACCGATAAGCCGCTTTCTTTTGGGTATAGCGTCGTGGACAGTCATTCATCTTTCTGCCCCTCCAAAAGCAAAAACCCGCCGAAGCGGGTTTTTACGTACATCAGGTGAAACTGACCAATAAGCCGCTTTCTTTTGGGTATAGCGTCGTGGACAGTCATTCATCTTTCTGCCCCTCCAAAAGCAAAAACCCGCCGAAGCGGGTTTTTACGTAAAACAGGTGAAACTGACCGATAAGCCGGGTTCTGTCGTGGACAGTCATTCATCTAGGCCAGCAATCGCTCACTGGCTCAAGCAGCCTACCCGGGTTCAGTACGGGCCGTACCTTATGAACCCCTATTTGGCCTTGCTCCGGGTGGAGTTTACCGTGCCACGGACTGTTACCAGCCGCGCGGTGCGCTCTTACCGCACCCTTTCACCCTTACCTGATCCCGCTTGCACGGGCCATCGGCGGTTTGCTCTCTGTTGCACTGGTCGTGGGTTTCCCCCCCAGGCGTTACCTGGCACCCTGCCCTATGGAGCCCGGACTTTCCTCCCCTCCGCCCGTCTCCCCCGAAGAGGACGACGACAAAGCGGCGACTGTCTGGTCAGCTTCGGCGCGCAGTATAGAGGGTTTGCGCGCCCTTGTCACCCCGTGTTGCGCATTCCAATCGCCAGTGTCGCGGCAATATTACGTGAAGCACGGCAGATATTGTCATAAGCCCCGCGGAATGCTTCGTCCAACGTACCTATGCTGGTCAATACGCTGAAGACCGCATCAATGCCATGCTGATGTACAACGCCAACATCATCGGTCAGGCTACCCGCACCCGCAATGCCAATAACCGGTTTATGGTACTTCTTCGCCACGTTTGCGACGCCAATCGGTACCTTGCCGTGAATACTCTGGCTGTCAATACGCCCTTCACCGGTGATCACCAGCGTACAATCGTGAATATGTTCCTCCAGATTCAGCGCCGTAGTGACGATTTCAATACCACTTTTCAGTTCCGCACCAAGAAACGCCATCAGCGCCGCACCCATACCGCCCGCAGCTCCTGCGCCGGGGACATCTTTTACATCAACATGCAGCGCTTTTTTAATGACATCGGCATAGTGAGAGAGGTTATTGTCCAGCTCAACAATCATCGCTTCACTGGCTCCCTTTTGTGGGCCAAAGATGCGCGATGTGCCGTTATCGCCCACCAGCGGATTGGTGACATCACAAGCGACGCGAATGACGCAATCTTTTAAGCGCGGATCGAGGCCGGAAATATCAATATCATTCAGAGTATTAAGACTACCGCCGCCAAAACCAATTTCATTGCCGTTGGCGTCGCATAATTTCGCCCCCAGCGCCTGTACCATGCCTGCGCCGCCATCATTTGTAGCGCTACCGCCAATGCCGATAATAATGTTTGTCGCGCCGCTCTCCAGCGCCTGCAGGATTAACTCGCCTGTGCCGCGTGAAGTGGTCACGAGTGGATCGCGTTTTTCCGCAGGTACCAGCTCCAGCCCACTGGCCGCCGCCATTTCAATAAACGCGGTTTTGCCATCGCCGGAGATCCCCCAACTGGCATTCACTTTCTCGCCCAGCGGCCCTGTAACCCAGGTGTGACGTTCAGAACCCTGGGTGGCTGCAATCATCGCTTCCACCGTTCCTTCGCCACCGTCGGCAACCGGAATAGAAACGTACTGTGCATCAGGAAAAATTTCCCGAAATCCTTTTTCTATCGCCTGCGCAACCTCGCTGGCAGATAAACTTTCTTTATAAGAGTCTGGGGCGATTACGATTTTCATACCTATGCCTGTTACCACATGACGCCGGAGGGCGTTTCTCTTATTCGGCCTGGATTCCAGGCCCGGATTGCAATACGCCATCCGGGCACGACGTCATTAACGAGTAACTTCGACTTTCGCCAGTTTTTCGTAGTAGCACGCCAGGGCGCTATGATCCGCCGTTCCTAAACCATCTGCTCGCAGTGCCTGCATCATCTCCATAACCGCAGCTGTGAGCGGCAGTTGCGCGCCGACGCCGTGGGAAGTATCCAGCGCATTTGCCAGATCCTTAATATGCAGATCAATACGGAAGCCCGGCTTGAAGTTGCGGTCCATCACCATCGGCGCTTTGGCATCCAGCACGGTACTGCCCGCCAGTCCACCGCGAATTGCCTGATACACCAGGTCCGGGTTAACGCCCGCTTTAGTTGCCAGCGTTAACGCTTCTGACATCGCGGCAATATTCAGCGCCACAATGACCTGATTCGCCAGTTTGGTGACGTTACCTGCACCAATTGCCCCGGTATGCACCACGGAACCCGCCATTGCTTTCATCAAATCATAGTATTTGTCGAAAATAGCCTTGTCGCCGCCCACCATCACTGACAGCGTACCGTCGATGGCTTTCGGTTCACCGCCGCTCACCGGAGCATCCAGCATATCAATGCCTTTCGCTTTCAGCGCTTCGCTGATTTCACGGCTTGCCAGCGGTGCGATAGAACTCATATCGATCAATACCGTACCTGGCTTCGCGCCTTCAATAATGCCATTCTCACCCAGCGCCACCTCTTTCACATGAGGGGAGTTTGGCAGCATGGTTATGATGACGTCGCACTGTTCAGCGATCGCTTTAGCCGTAGAGGCTGTTTCTGCACCTGCAGCAATCACGTCAGCAATAGCTTCTGGGTTACGGTCAGCAACCACCAGCGAGTAACCTGCTTTCAGAAGGTTTTTACTCATTGGTTTACCCATAATCCCTAGGCCAATAAAACCAACTTTCATAGTCATATCAATCATCTCTCTTGTTGCGGTGGTGGTTATTTTTTAAAGGTATCAGCCAGTTTATGAGTGGCAGAGCGGAAGACGCCGAGATCGCTGCCGACAGCCACAAACGTCGCGCCCCATTCCAGATAACGACGCGCATCGGCTTCGACCGGCGCGAGGATACCGCTGGGTTTGCCGTGCGCGCTGGCACGGTTAAAAATGTGCTGAATTGCTTTTTGTACATCCGGGTGTGATGCATTGCCGAGATGGCCTAATGCCGCGGCCAGATCGCTGGGGCCGACGAAGATGCCGTCTACGCCTTCGGTAGCGGCAATGGCATCGACGTTATCTACGCCCTGCTGACTTTCTATCTGGACCAGAATAGTGATGTTCTTGTTCGACTGAGCGAAATAATCCGCCACGGTGCCAAACATATTGGCGCGGTGAGAAACGGAGACGCCGCGAATGCCTTCCGGTGGGTAACGGGTTGATGCCACCGCCTGCTCTGCTTCCTCTTTTGTTTCTACAAAAGGAATCAGGAAGTTATAGAAACCGATATCCAGAAGACGCTTAATAATTACCGGCTCGTTGGTCGGCACTCGCACTACTGGCGCGCTGGCGCTGCCTTTCAAGGCCATTAACTGCGGAATAAACGTGGAGATATCGTTTGGCGCATGTTCGCCATCCAGCACCAGCCAGTCAAACCCAGCCAAACCAAGAACTTCAGTGCTAATCGGGTTAGAGAGTGCTGACCAGCAACCAATTTGTACCTGTTTCGCAGCCAGTGCGGCTTTGAATTTATTCGGGAAAACATCGTTATTCATCGCTTATACCTTTGCTTATTTCTGCAATTCCATACGTTTAATGTCGCCAACTACGAAGAGGTAGCAGACCATCGCCATCAGCGCTGAACATCCCACGAAAACCAGTGCTGCATTGAAGGAGTGCAGTTCACTTACCAGGTAGCCAATCACCAGTGGAGTGACAATGGAGGCAACATTGCCAAAGACGTTAAAGACGCCGCCACAGAGGCCAACAATCTCTTTCGGCGCGGTGTCAGAAATCACCGGCCAGCCCAGAGCACCAAATCCTTTGCCAAAAAAAGCCAGCGCCATCAGCATGACCACCAGCGTGGTGTTGTTGGTGTAGTTACATAAGATGATGGTGGAAGCCAGCAACATTCCCAGCACAATCGGTAGCTTACGTGCCAGGGTCAGGGATAAACCGCGTTTGATCAGATAATCCGAGAAGACACCTCCCAGCACGCCGCCCGCAAAACCACACAGTGCCGGAATCGAGGCGACCAGACCCACTTTCAGAATCGACATGCCTTTTTCCTGCACCAGATAAATCGGGAACCAGGTGAGGAAGAACCAGGTGATGGTGTTGATAAAATATTGTCCGAAAAATACGCCCAACATCATGCGGTTAGAGAGCAATTGCTTGATGTAATGCAGTTTGGGACCGCTTGCTGCCGCGCTGCCCGGCTTTTTGTGGTCCATATCGACCACCGCGCCATTTTCAGAGATAAACTTCAGCTCTTCCTCAGACATACGTGGGTGATCTGTCGGGTTATGAATCAACTTGATCCACAGCGCCGTCAGCACAAAACCAATCACCCCCATAACGGTAAAGACGTGCTCCCATCCCCAGGCGAAAGTCAGCCAGCCAAGCAGAGGCGAAAAGAGCGCCAGCGAGAAATATTGTGCCGAGTTAAAGATGGCGGAGGCAGTACCACGTTCTTTCGTCGGGAACCAGGCGGCGACAATACGGGCGTTCGCCGGGAATGATGGAGCTTCCGAGAATCCCAGCATAAAGCGCATAAAGAACATGGAGATCCCTGCCCAGGCCAGCGGGAACATATCAACAAAGCCTTGCAGGAAGGTGAACAGCGACCAGAAAAAGAGGCTGTAGGTGTAAACTTTTTTCGAGCCAAACTTATCAAGCAACCAGCCGCCGGGGATTTGCATCAGCAAGTAGGCCCAGCCAAAAGCGGAGAAGATGTAACCCATCGAAACCGCACTTAACTGCAACTCTTTTGCCACTTCGGTACCAGCAATAGACAGCGTTGCACGATCGGCGTAGTTAACGGCGGTAACAATAAAAATAATCAGTAATATTAAATAGCGGGTATGCACACCTTTCCTTTTTTCGTCAACGGTGTCCAGAATCATTTTATTTACCTCGGGTACTTATGCTGATTTTTATTATTATGGGGAAGGTGTTATTTATAAGTTTCATTTATGCCGTAACGACAATGAACTCGGGAATTAGTATAAGCAGCGCGAGAATAATAATCATTGTGCAAATGCTAATTTAATTAATACTTTTTAAATATTATTTTGAGCATATGCACATAAGGTTGCGCGCTAAAGCACAGATTTGCGCTTTACCTTGCCGGGCGGCACTGCAATCCCTGAAATGATTGACATTGATCACATTTCTGCGTTTAAACTCCTGACATTCTTATTTCACCCAATGAAGTCATTTATTTTTAAATGAGACCAGGTCCTCATTTTAATAACCCCTGGCTGGAGAATATTGCACAATGGCCAACATCGAAATCAGACAAGAAACGCCAACTGCGTTTTATATAAAAGTTCACGACACAGATAATGTGGCAATTATTGTTAATGATAATGGCCTGAAAGCAGGAACGCGTTTTCCGGATGGGCTGGAATTAATTGAACATATTCCCCAGGGGCATAAAGTCGCATTGCTGGACATTCCGGCTAATGGTGAAATTATTCGTTATGGCGAAGTGATTGGTTACGCCGTGCGTGCAATCCCACGCGGAAGCTGGATCGACGAATCAATGGTTGTACTACCGGAAGCGCCGCCGTTACACACGCTGCCACTGGCAACCAAAGTCCCGGAACCCTTACCGCCGCTGGAAGGATACACCTTTGAGGGCTATCGCAATGCCGATGGCAGCGTGGGCACCAAAAACCTGCTCGGCATCACCACCAGCGTCCACTGTGTGGCAGGCGTGGTGGACTATGTAGTAAAAATCATTGAACGCGATCTGCTACCGAAATACCCGAACGTCGATGGCGTGGTGGGGCTGAATCATTTGTACGGTTGTGGCGTGGCGATTAACGCACCGGCGGCAGTTGTACCTATTCGTACCATTCACAATATTTCGCTGAACCCTAACTTTGGCGGCGAAGTAATGGTGATTGGCCTGGGTTGTGAAAAGTTGCAGCCTGAGCGCCTGCTGACTGGAACGGATGATGTGCAAGCTATTCCAGTAGAAAGCGCCAGCATTGTCAGTTTGCAGGATGAAAAGCATGTCGGTTTTCAGTCCATGGTCGAGGATATTTTGCAGGTCGCCGAACGCCATCTACAAAAACTGAATCAACGTCAGCGAGAAACCTGTCCGGCTTCAGAACTGGTTGTCGGCATGCAGTGCGGTGGCAGCGATGCGTTTTCTGGCGTAACGGCAAACCCGGCGGTTGGCTATGCGTCTGATCTACTGGTGCGCTGCGGCGCAACGGTGATGTTTTCAGAAGTCACGGAAGTGCGTGACGCGATCCATCTGCTGACACCACGCGCAGTGAACGAGGAGGTCGGCAAACGGCTGCTGGAGGAGATGGAGTGGTACGATAACTATCTCAATATGGGAAAAACCGACCGCAGCGCCAACCCTTCGCCGGGCAACAAGAAAGGCGGTCTGGCAAACGTGGTAGAGAAAGCGCTCGGCTCCATTGCTAAATCGGGCAAAAGTGCAATTGTTGAAGTGCTGTCGCCCGGTCAACGCCCGACTAAACGCGGATTAATTTACGCCGCGACGCCAGCCAGCGATTTTGTCTGTGGCACGCAACAGGTGGCTTCGGGTATCACCGTGCAAGTGTTTACGACCGGTCGTGGTACGCCGTACGGCCTGATGGCGGTACCCGTCATTAAAATGGCAACCCGCACCGAGCTGGCGAACCGCTGGTTTGATTTAATGGATATTAATGCGGGCACCATCGCTACCGGCGAAGAAACTATTGAAGAGGTGGGCTGGAAGTTGTTCCACTTTATTCTCGACGTCGCCAGCGGGAAGAAGAAAACCTTCTCGGATCAATGGGGACTGCATAACCAGCTGGCGGTGTTTAACCCAGCACCGGTGACCTGATAATTCAATTCGTATTATGCCCGATAGCACACGTTTATCGGGCATATTGAGTCACAGCGAAGACGCGTGATCCCCGACCAGAATCACTTCAACCCCAGCCTTTCGCAGTCCTTCCAGACTATCCGCAGGAATGCCTTCATCAACAATGATCATGTCGATACGTTGAGTATCAATGATCTTATGTAAACTGGAACGATTGAATTTACTGGAATCGGTGACCACGATGATCCGTTCCGCAACTTCGCACATCCGACGGTTTAAACGGGCTTCATCTTCATTATGTGTGCTGACGCCGCGCTCCAGATCGATCGCATCTACACCAAGAAACAGCATATCGAAGTGGTAATTTTGCAGCGATTGCTCAGCCTGATCGCCGTAAAAAGATTGCGACTGACGGCGCAAATGCCCGCCGGTCATCAGCAGCTCAACGCCTTCCGCTTCCAGCAACGCATTAGCCACGTTCATACCGTTGGTCATCGCAATTACGTCAGTGTACTTGCGCATCAGACGAGCAATCTCAAAAGTGGTGGTCCCGGAATCGAGGATCACCCGATGACCTGGCTGAATCAACTCAACGGCAGCTTTCGCAACGCTGCGTTTCATCGCGGTGTTCAGTGCGCTTTTATCTTCCACTGATGGCTCGACTGACGGCGTCGTGCTATCGCAGATCAACGCGCCACCATAGGCACGCACAGCGATCCCCTGCTTTTCCAGAAAAGCCAGATCATTGCGGATCGTCACAGTAGATACGCCATACAATGCCGACAGATCGTTAACCTGCACACTCCCTTGCTGTCGCAGACGCTGAATGATCTGTTCTCGTCGCTCGCTGGTGCCTGTCACTCGCTTCTCACCTGAAGCGTCGGTATTACTCATAGTAAGTCCTTTCGTAAAACTTTCGTTTCATTTCGTTTTGCCTATTAACGCCTTTCTATTAAGCAAATGCAAGCCCATCTTGCCCATTGGCGCAAGCTACTCTCGTTTCAGTGACTTTCATTATGTTTCTTTTGTGAATCAGATCAGAAAACTATTATATTTCGTTTTATTTTTATCTCACCATGATGCAGTATTAATTGAAACAAAACGAAAGATTAATATCGCAGTAATCTGAACTGGAGAGGAAAGTGAAACATCTGACAGAAATGGTGAGACAGCACAAAGCGGGCAAAACAAATGCAATTTATGCCGTTTGTTCCGCACATCCGCTGGTGCTGGAGGCTGCAATCCGCTACGCCAGTGCAAACCAAACGCCGTTACTGATTGAAGCAACCTCCAATCAGGTAGACCAGTTCGGCGGTTATACCGGAATGACGCCCGCCGATTTTCGCGGCTTTGTTTGTCAGCTCGCCGACTCGTTGAATTTCCCGCAGGATGCGCTGATTCTGGGTGGTGACCATCTGGGGCCAAACCGCTGGCAAAACCTGCCAGCCGCTCAGGCAATGGCCAATGCCGATGATTTGATTAAAAGCTACGTTGCGGCAGGATTCAAAAAAATCCACCTTGATTGCAGCATGTCCTGTCAGGACGATCCAATTCCCTTAACTGATGACATCGTGGCTGAACGCGCCGCCCGTCTGGCGAAAGTGGCGGAAGAAACCTGTCGCGAACACTTTGGCGAAGCCGATCTGGAGTATGTCATTGGTACCGAAGTGCCGGTACCTGGCGGCGCGCATGAAACCTTAAGCGAGCTGGCGGTCACCACGCCGGATGCCGCCCGCGCCACGCTGGAAGCCCATCGTCACGCTTTTGAAAAGCAAGGTTTGAATGCCATCTGGCCACGCATCATTGCCCTGGTGGTTCAACCCGGCGTCGAATTCGATCACACCAACGTTATTGATTATCAGCCCGCCAAAGCGAGCGCCTTAAGCCAGATGGTCGAAAACTACGAAACGCTGATTTTCGAAGCGCACTCTACCGATTATCAATTGTTTTAAGCCGGATTGATGAACGCTTGATTCACGGTCAGGTCGGCGTTCAGTGGGTCGGATTTGCGGGGGCAAATCTGGTGCTGGTAGCCAACGATGAGGTTGCCGAAGATCCGGTACAACAAAACCTGATGGAAATGGTACTGGCAGAAGGGATCGCCGTACGTTTCTGGACGCTGCAAAAAGTTATCGACAACATTCATCGCGCCGCCGATCGACAGAAAATCCTGCTGGTTTGTAAAACACCCGCCGATTTCCTGACGCTGGTGAAAGGTGGCGTTCCGGTGAATCGCATTAACGTTGGCAATATGCACTACGCCAATGGCAAACAACAAATCGCCAAAACGGTTTCTGTGGATGCGGGCGATATCGCAGCATTTAACGACCTGAAAGCCGCTGGGGTGGAATGCTTCGTTCAGGGCGTCCCGACAGAGCCTGCTGTGGACCTCTTTAAATTACTTTGAGGGATTCATCATGGAAATCAGCCTGTTGCAGGCATTTGCGTTGGGCATTATCGCCTTTATCGCTGGCCTAGATATGTTTAACGGCTTAACCCATATGCACCGCCCGGTGGTCCTCGGCCCGTTGGTCGGGCTGGTACTTGGCGATCTGCATACCGGAATTTTAACCGGCGGTACGCTGGAACTAGTGTGGATGGGGCTGGCCCCGCTGGCGGGCGCACAGCCGCCTAACGTGATTATCGGTACTATCGTCGGCACGGCGTTTGCCATTACTACTGGCGTGAAACCCGATGTCGCGGTCGGTGTCGCCGTACCTTTCGCTGTCGCAGTACAGATGGGGATTACCTTCCTGTTCTCGGTGATGTCTGGCGTGATGTCTCGCTGCGACCGGATGGCGGAGAACGCCGATACTCGCGGCATTGAACGCGTGAACTATCTGGCACTGCTGGCACTCGGCACTTTCTATTTTCTCTGCGCTTTCCTGCCTATCTACTTCGGCACGGAACATGCAAAAACCATCATTGATGTCCTGCCGCAACGATTAATCGACGGCCTCGGCGTCGCGGGCGGCATCATGCCAGCAATCGGTTTTGCCGTGCTGCTGAAAATCATGATGAAAAACGTCTACATACCCTACTTCATCCTGGGCTTTGTTGCCGCAGCCTGGCTCAAGTTACCGGTGCTGGCTATTGCTGCCGCCGCGCTGGCGATGGCGCTGATCGATCTGCTGCGTAAATCTCCTGAACCGACTCAACCTGCGGCACAGAAAGAGGAATTTGAAGATGGCATCTAATCAAACCACCCTGCCGAACGTCAGCGAAAATGAAGAAACACTGCTGACTGGCGTCAATGAAAACGTGTATGAAGATCGGAGCATTGCCGCGGAGCTGACGAAAAAAGATATCAACCGCGTCGCCTGGCGTTCCATGCTGTTACAAGCGTCTTTTAACTACGAACGTATGCAGGCTTCTGGCTGGTTGTACGGTCTGCTGCCTGCTCTGAAAAAGATCCACACTAATAAACGCGACCTGGCGCGCGCCATGAAGGGGCATATGGGTTTCTTCAATACCCATCCGTTTCTGGTGACGTTTGTTATCGGCATTATCCTTGCGATGGAGCGTTCTAAGCAGGACGTTAACAGTATTCAGAGCACCAAAATTGCCGTCGGTGCGCCGCTTGGCGGGATTGGCGATGCGATGTTCTGGCTAACGCTACTGCCGATTTGTGGCGGGATAGGCGCAAGCCTCGCGCTACAAGGCTCTATTCTTGGCGCAGTCGTCTTTATTGTGCTGTTCAACGTGGTACACTTGGGGCTGCGTTTTGGTCTGGCGCATTATGCTTACCGCATGGGCGTGGCGGCGATTCCCCTTATTAAAGCGAATACCAAAAAAGTCGGCCATGCTGCGTCAATCGTTGGAATGACGGTAATCGGCGCACTGGTGGCAACCTATGTTCGTTTAAGCACCACGCTGGAAATCACGGCGGGCGACGCAGTGGTTAAGTTACAGGCTGATGTTATCGACAAACTGATGCCTGCCTTCTTACCGCTGGTCTACACCCTGACCATGTTCTGGCTGGTACGCCGCGGCTAGAGTCCGCTGCGCCTGATTGCGGTTACCGTGGTTCTAGGGATCGTCGGTAAATTCTGCCATTTCCTTTAAATACAATGAGGTATTAGATGTTAAGTATTATTTTGACAGGGCATGGCGGGTTTGCCAGTGGCATGGAAAAAGCAATGAAGCAAATCCTCGGCGATCAATCGCAGTTTATTGCCATCGATTTTCCCGAAACCTCAAGCGCCGCGCTGCTTACATCGCAGCTTGAAGAGGCCATCGCCCAACTGGATTGTGAAGACGGCATTGTTTTTCTGACGGATTTGCTGGGCGGCACGCCGTTTCGCGTAGCTTCAACGCTGGCGATGCAAAAACCGGGCTGTGAAGTGATTACCGGCACCAATTTGCAACTGCTACTGGAGATGGTGCTGGAGCGCGAAGGGTTAAGCGGTGAAGAATTCCGTGTACAGGCGCTGGAGTGTGGACACCGAGGGCTGACCAGTCTGGTGGACGAGTTAGGCCGCTGCCATGAAGAATATCCGGTCGAGGAAGGAATATGACACACGTTCTGCGCGCCAGAAGGCTGCTGACTGAAGAGGGATGGTTCGATGACCATCAGTTGCGTGTTGCTGACGGTGTCATCGCAGCAATCGAACCGATTCCAGTGGGCGTGACTGAACGCGATGCGGAACTGCTCTGCCCCGCTTACATCGACACCCATGTACACGGTGGTGCGGGCGTTGATGTAATGGATGACGCGCCGGATGTACTCGACAAGCTGGCAATGCACAAGGCACGCGAAGGTGTCGGCAGTTGGTTACCGACCACCGTAACCGCGCCGCTTAATACCATTCATGCGGCGCTGAAACGTATTGCTCAACGTTGCCAACGCGGCGGACCTGGTGCGCAAGTGCTGGGGAGTTATCTCGAAGGACCGTACTTCACGCCGCAGAATAAAGGCGCGCATCCGCCG
>NZ_JBQZXE010000056.1:0-23705 GCF_053555855.1 Shigella sp. SIG3 | reverse complement strand
GAATAACTATATTGCCGCAAATTGCACTTTTGTTTTAGCAATCGCATTTTTTTTGCAAGATTGTTGGCAAGGAAAACAGCTTGCTCCGTCGAACCCCCCGCACCGCTATCGCACACTATTTTCAGGCCATTTTTACCTTCCATCGGAGATGGTTCCGTATGCGACTCACAGGAGAAATCATGAAAATAATAACCTGCTTTAAGCTGGTGCCTGAAGAACAGGACATTGTTGTCACTCCAGAATACACCCTGAATTTCGACAATGCCGACGCCAAAATCAGCCAGTTCGATCTCAATGCCATTGAAGCTGCAAGCCAGCTCGCAACAGATGACGATGAGATAGCCGCGCTGACCGTTGGCGGCTCATTGTTGCAGAACTCGAAAGTGCGCAAAGACGTGCTATCCCGCGGGCCGCACAGCCTGTATTTGGTGCAGGATGCGCAACTTGAACATGCACTGCCTCTCGATACCGCAAAAGCGCTGGCGGCAGCAATTGAAAAGATCGGCTTCGATTTACTGATCTTTGGTGAAGGTTCCGGCGACCTTTATGCCCAGCAGGTTGGCTTGCTGGTCGGAGAAATTCTGCAACTTCCGGTGATTAATGCAGTGAGTGCTATTCAGCGTCAGGGCAATACACTGGTGATTGAACGCACGCTTGAAGATGATGTTGAAGTTATTGAACTCTCTGTTCCAGCCGTGCTCTGCGTCACCTCCGATATTAACGTGCCACGCATTCCTTCGATGAAAGCCATTCTCGGCGCGGGTAAAAAACCGGTAAATCAGTGGCAGGCAAGTGATATTGACTGGAGCCAGAGCGCGCCACTTGCTGAACTGGTCGGCATTCGCGTACCGCCGCAAACAGAACGTAAGCACATCATTCTCGATAACGATTCGCCGGAGGCCATTGCCGAGCTGGCGGAACATCTGAAGAAAGCCCTGAACTGAAGCCTACGGAGAAGAAACGATGAGTCAATTAAACAGCGTCTGGGTCTTTAGCGATAATCCTGAACGTTATGCTGAACTGTTTGGCGGCGCTCAGCAATGGGGCCAACAGGTGTATGCCATTGTACAAAATACCGACCAGGCGCAGGCAGTTATGCCTTATGGTCCAAAATGTATTTATGTTCTTGAGCAAAACGACGCGCTGCAACGCACTGAAAATTACGCCGAAAGCATTGCTGCCCTGCTGAAAGATAAACACCCCGCTATGTTGCTGTTGGCCGCGACGAAACGTGGTAAAGCTCTGGCAGCACGGTTAAGTGTGCAACTGAATGCGGCGCTGGTGAACGATGCCACGGCGGTGGATATTGTCGATGGTCACATTTGCGCCGAACACCGGATGTATGGCGGGTTAGCGTTCGCTCAGGAAAAGATCAACAGCCCGCTGGCGATCATTTCCCTTGCACCCGGTGTTCAGGAACCGTGCACCAGTGATACCTCTCATCAGTGCCCGACAGAAACGGTACCTTATGTTGCTCCGCGTCATGAAATTCTCTGTCGCGAACGCCGTGCGAAAGCCGCAAGCAGCGTGGACCTGAGCAAAGCAAAACGTGTGGTTGGCGTCGGTCGTGGTCTGGCGGCGCAGGATGACCTGAAAATGGTCCACGAACTGGCGGCGGTGCTGAATGCTGAAGTCGGCTGTTCACGTCCAATTGCCGAAGGCGAGAACTGGATGGAGCGTGAACGTTATATCGGTGTCTCCGGCGTGTTGCTGAAATCCGATCTCTACCTGACGCAGGGGATCTCCGGGCAGATCCAACATATGGTTGGCGGCAACGGCGTAAAAGTGATTGTCGCCATCAATAAAGATAAAAATGCGCCAATCTTCAACTATGCCGACTACGGTCTGGTGGGCGATATCTACAAAGTCGTCCCTGCCCTGATTAGCCAGTTGAGCCGCTAATTCCCCTTTCAACCACATCTCCCGCTGTAAACGCAGCGGGAAGGGAGCATAACGCATGTCGGATGACAAATTTGATGCCATTGTGGTCGGTGCGGGCGTTGCTGGTAGCGTTGCCGCACTGGTCATGGCACGAGCCGGGCTGGATGTCCTGGTGATAGAACGCGGCGACAGTGCCGGATGTAAAAACATGACCGGCGGGCGTCTTTATGCCCACACACTTGAAGCAATCATTCCAGGCTTTGCAGTATCAGCGCCGGTAGAACGCAAGGTCACACGCGAGAAAATCTCCTTCTTAACCGAAGAAAGCGCCGTTACCCTCGATTTTCACCGCGAGCAACCAGATGTTCCGCAACACGCATCTTATACCGTATTGCGTAATCGTCTGGACCCGTGGTTGATGGAACAAGCCGAGCAGGCGGGCGCGCAGTTTATCCCAGGCGTTCGCGTCGACGCGCTGGTTCGTGAAGGAAACAAGGTCACTGGCGTGCAGGCTGGGGATGATATTCTCGAAGCGAATGTGGTGATTCTGGCTGATGGCGTTAACTCAATGCTTGGCCGCTCGCTGGGAATGGTTCCCGCTTCCGATCCGCATCATTACGCTGTTGGTGTTAAAGAGGTTATTGGCCTCACACCAGAACAGATCAACGATCGCTTTAATATTACGGGCGAGGAAGGTGCCGCCTGGCTGTTTGCCGGTTCCCCTTCTGACGGCCTGATGGGCGGGGGATTTATCTATACCAACAAGGATTCCATATCCTTGGGGCTGGTTTGTGGATTGGGTGATATCGCCCATGCGCAAAAAAGCGTGTCGCAAATGCTGGAAGATTTTAAACAACACCCCGCCATTCGCCCGCTGATTAGCGGCGGCAAACTGCTTGAATATTCCGCGCATATGGTGCCGGAAGGCGGTCTGGCAATGGTGCCGCAACTGGTTAACGAGGGCGTGATGATCGTTGGTGACGCCGCAGGCTTCTGCCTGAATTTGGGTTTTACGGTCCGCGGCATGGATTTAGCCATTGCATCGGCTCAGGCTGCCGCCACAACGGTGATCGCCGCCAAAGAACGCGCGGATTTCTCCGCCAACAGTCTGGCGCAATACAAACGTGAGCTGGAACAAAGCTGCGTCATGCGTGATATGCAGCATTTTCGCAAGATCCCGGCGCTGATGGAAAACCCGCGCCTGTTTAGCCAATACCCACGAATGGTAGCCGACATCATGAACGAGATGTTCACCATTGACGGCAAACCAAACCAGCCGGTACGCAAAATGATCATGGGACACGCGAAGAAAATTGGGCTGATCAACTTGCTGAAAGATGGCATTAAGGGAGCAACCGCGCTATGAGCCAGAACGCTACGGTTAACGTCGACATCAAATTAGGCGTCAATAAATTCCATGTTGATGAGGGCCACCCGCATATCATTCTGACGGAAAATCCCGATATCAATGAATTCCGTAAATTAATGAAAGCCTGCCCTGCCGGACTTTATAAGCAGGATGACGTAGGAAACATTCATTTTGATCCCGCCGGTTGTCTGGAGTGCGGCACCTGTCGGGTGCTGTGCGGTAACACTATTCTCGAACAGTGGCAATATCCCGCAGGCACCTTCGGTATTGATTTTCGCTACGGCTAATCATGCATCCCACAGGCCCGCAACTCGGGCCTGATGTTCTGTTTCGAGAGTCCAAAATGAAAGTGACATTAACGTTTAACGAACAACGTCGTGCGGCGTATCGTCAGCAAGGGCTATGGGGCGATGCTTCACTGGCCGATTACTGACAGCAGACCGCTCGTGCGATGCCAGACAAAATTGCCGTGGTCGATAATCATGGTGCATCGTACACCTATAGCGCGCTCGATCACGCCGCGAGCTGTCTGGCAAACTGGATGTTAGCGAAGGGTATTGAATCAGGCGATCGCATCGCATTTCAACTGCCTGGCTGGTGTGAATTTACCGTTATCTATCTTGCCTGCCTGAAAATCGGTGCGGTTTCCGTGCCGCTGTTGCCTTCCTGGCGGGAAGCAGAACTGGTGTGGGTGCTCAATAAGTGTCAGGCAAAAATGTTCTTTGCACCGACGTTGTTTAAACAAACGCGTCCGGTAGATTTAATCCTGCCGCTGCAAAATCAGCTTCCACAACTACAACAAATTGTCGGCGTGGACAAACTGGCTCCCGCCACCTCTTCCCTCTCATTAAGTCAGATTATCGCCGACAATATCCCACTGACCACGGCGATAACGACCCACGGCGATGAATTAGCTGCGGTGCTGTTTACCTCCGGAACCGAGGGTCTGCCAAAGGGCGTGATGCTAACGCATAACAATATTCTCGCCAGTGAGCGGGCTTATTGCGCGCGGCTGAATCTGACCTGGCTGGATGTCTTTATGATGCCTGCGCCACTTGGTCACGCAACGGGCTTTCTGCATGGCGTAACGGCACCATTCTTAATTGGCGCTCGCAGCGTGTTGTTAGATATTTTCACTCCTGATGCGTGTCTCGCGCTGCTTGAGCAGCAGCGTTGCACCTGTATGCTAGGCGCAACGCCGTTTGTCTATGATCTTTTGAATTTACTAGAGAAACAACCCGCAGACCTTTCAGCGCTGCGCTTCTTTCTTTGCGGCGGTACCACAATCCCCAAAAAAGTGGCGCGCGAATGCCAGCAGCGCAGCATTAAATTATTAAGTGTTTATGGTTCCACAGAAAGTTCGCCGCATGCGGTGGTGAATCTCGATAATTCTTTGTCGCGCTTTATGCATACCGATGGTTACGCTGCCGCAGGTGTAGAGATTAAAGTGGTCGATGACGCACGCAAGACCTTACCGCCAGGTTGCGAAGGTGAAGAAACATCGCGTGGCCCCAATGTGTTTATGGGGTATTTTGATGAACCTGAATTAACCGCCCGTGCGCTGGATGAAGAAGGCTGGTATTACAGCGGCGATCTCTGCCGTATGGATGAGGCTGGCTATATAAAAATTACCGGACGCAAAAAAGATATTATTGTCCGCGGCGGCGAAAATATTAGCAGCCGTGAAGTGGAAGATATTTTATTGCAGCATCCTAAAATTCACGATGCCTGTGTGGTTGCAATGCCCGATGAACGTTTAGGTGAACGATCATGCGCTTATGTCGTGCAGAAAGCGCCGCATCATTCATTATCGCTGGAAGAGATGGTGGCTTTTTTTAGCCGTAAACGGGTCGCAAAATATAAATATCCTGAACATATCGTGGTAATCGAAAAACTACCGCGCACTGCCTCAGATAAAATACAAAAGTTTTTGTTAAGGAAAGATATTATACGGCGATTAACGCAGGATGTCTGTGAAGAGATTGAATAAGTTTCATCTTCGGGGATCACATAACCCCGGCGACTGAACGCCGCCGGGGATTTATTTTATTTCTTCAGTTCAGCCAGGCTTAACCAGGTTTGCACCACGGTGTCCGGGTTCAGAGACAGGCTATCGATCCCCTCTTCCATCAACCATGCGGCAAAGTCTTCGTGGTCGGACGGACCCTGACCGCAAATCCCGACATATTTGCCCTGTTTCTTCGCGGCACGGATAGCCATCGACAGCAGTGCTTTCACCGCATCGTTGCGCTCATCGAACAATTCAGACACCACGCCGGAGTCACGGTCCAGACCGAGCGCCAGCTGCGTCATATCGTTTGAGCCAATTGAGAAGCCGTCGAAATATTCGAGGAACTGCTCGGCCAGCAAGGCGTTGGACGGGATTTCACACATCATGATGATTTTCAGCCCGTTCTCGCCACGTTTCAGCCCCTGACGCGCCAGTTCTTCAACCACCGCTTTCGCCTGATCTACGGTACGCACGAACGGGATCATGATCTCAACGTTGGTCAGCCCCATGTCGTTGCGCACACGTTTCACTGCTTCACACTCCAGTGCGAAGCAGTCGCGGAAGCTGTCGGAAACATAGCGGCCCGCGCCACGGAAGCCGAGCATCGGGTTCTCTTCATCTGGCTCGTAACGCTCACCACCGACCAGGTTGGCATATTCGTTCGATTTAAAATCAGAGAGACGGACAATGACGCGCTTCGGATAAAACGCGGCACCCAGCGTCGCGATCCCTTCAGTCAGACGACCAACGTAAAATTCACGCGGAGAATCAAAACCTTTCATCATCTCGCGGATTTCGTTTTGCAACTGCGGTTCCTGATCGTCAAACTCAAGCAGTGCGCGTGGGTGGACGCCAATCATACGGTTGATGATAAATTCCAGACGCGCAAGGCCCACGCCTTCGCTCGGCAGGCAGGCGAAGTCGAAAGCACGGTCCGGGTTACCGACGTTCATCATCACTTTCAACGGCAGATCCGGCATCGTTTCTACGCTGGAGCTTTTCACGCTAAATTCCAGCAACTCCGCATAGACGTAACCGGTATCACCTTCGGCACAAGAAACAGTGACGTTCTCACCGTCTTTCATCCGTTCTGTTGCATCTCCACAGCCCACTACCGCCGGAATGCCCAGTTCACGAGCGATGATCGCCGCGTGACAGGTACGACCGCCACGGTTGGTGACGATGGCAGATGCTTTCTTCATGATCGGTTCCCAGTCCGGGTCGGTCATGTCAGTAACCAGCACGTCGCCAGGTTCGATGCGGTTCATTTCGCTGATGTCATGGATGACTTTCACCGGACCCGCGCCGATGCGATGACCGATAGCACGGCCTTCGGCGATAATCTTACCCTGTGAATGCAGCGTATAACGCTCCATGACCTGACCGCGTGAGCGCACGGTTTCCGGACGCGCCTGCACAATGAACAGTTTGCCGGTGTGGCCATCTTTCGCCCACTCAATATCCATTGGGCGACCGTAGTGTTTCTCAATTTGTACGGCCTGTTTTGCCAGTTCCTGCACTTCTTCGTTGGTCAGCGAGAAGATGTCACGCTGTTCCTGCGGTACGTCTTCGATTTTAACCTGCTTGCCGTGCTCCTGGGTCGGCGCGTAAACCATGCGGATTTTTTTCGACCCCATGGTGCGGCGCACGATAGCCGGGCGATTCGCCGCCAGTGTCGGTTTATGCACGTAAAACTCATCCGGGTTAACCGCACCCTGCACGACCATTTCCCCAAGGCCCCATGCGGAAGTGATAAACACCACCTGGTCAAAGCCGGATTCGGTATCAATGGAGAACATCACGCCAGAAGATGCGAGGTCGGAGCGCACCATCCGCTGAACACCGGCGGAGAGCGCCACGCCACGGTGATCGTAACCCTGGTGCACACGATAAGAGATGGCGCGATCGTTAAACAGAGAAGCAAATACATGTTTCACTGCCACGAGAACGGCGTCAAAACCCTGAACGTTGAGGAAGGTTTCCTGCTGACCGGCAAAGGAAGCGTCCGGCATGTCTTCTGCGGTGGCGGAGGAGCGTACCGCAAAAGAGGCGTTTTCGTCATCGGCGGAAAGCTGTGCATAGGCTTCGCGTATGGCGTTTTCCAGCTCAGGCTGGAAGGGAGTGTCGATAATCCACTGGCGGATTTGCGCGCCCGCTTTCGCAAGCTGAGTAACATCGTCAATATCCGTTTTATCCAGCAGTTCATAAATGCGCTGGTTTACGCCGCTTTGGTCCAGAAACTGGTTAAACGCGTCGGCGGTTGTGGCGAAACCATTCGGAACGGAAACACCCATTCCGGAAAGATTAGTAATCATTTCACCCAGGGAGGCATTTTTGCCCCCAACCCTGTCTACATCATTCATGCCGAGTTGGTTATACCAAAGCACCAGCGGTGACGAGCCATTGTTGGACATCGAACAATCCTTTTGTGATAAATGAACGGTTTGAGAAACACATTTCTGCGCATTTATCTTTGCATATTTTACCGGATGAAAAAAACGGTGAATCGTTCAAGCAAATATATTTTTTTACTTTTTAAGACTGATCCCAGCGTTGCGCAAACCTGCTCTATTCGACAATTTCCACATAAACCATCGGTATAAACGAAACCATAAAAATGAAATGCTGTTTTCATAAAAAATAAAATGAAGGTTCATTTTATAAACCAGACATTACGTCCTACGCTTCTGTGCGCTTTTAATTTATGCTTTCATAGAATTATGTCTGCTTCACGGGAAGAACAAAATGGATAATGCTGTTGATCGCCACGTTTTTTATATTTCTGATGGTACGGCAATAACTGCGGAGGTATTAGGACACGCAGTAATGTCACAATTTCCCGTCACTATCAGCAGCATCACGCTGCCGTTTGTCGAAAATGAGAGCCGTGCACGGGCAGTGAAGGATCAGATTGACGCAATTTATCACCAGACAGGCGTGCGCCCGCTGGTCTTCTACTCCATCGTGTTGCCGGAGATTCGCGCCATCATCTTGCAAAGTGAAGGCTTTTGCCAGGATATCGTTCAGGCGCTGGTTGCCCCGCTACAACAAGAGATGAAACTGGATCCAACGCCGATTGCTCATCGTACCCATGGCCTTAACCCTAATAATCTCAATAAATATGATGCGCGCATTGCGGCGATTGATTACACCCTCGCCCACGATGACGGCATTTCGTTGCGCAATCTGGATCAGGCTCAGGTGATCCTGCTCGGTGTTTCTCGCTGTGGTAAAACCCCCACCAGTCTGTATCTGGCAATGCAATTTGGTATCCGCGCGGCAAACTACCCCTTTATTGCCGACGATATGGATAATCTGGTGCTACCCGCGTCGCTCAAACCGCTTCAGCATAAATTGTTCGGCCTGACTATCGACCCGGAACGTCTGGCGGCGATTCGCGAGGAACGTCGGGAGAACAGTCGCTATGCCTCGCTTCGTCAGTGCAGGATGGAAGTCGCGGAAGTGGAAGCCTTGTACCGTAAAAATCAGATCCCGTGGATTAACAGTACCAATTATTCGGTAGAAGAGATTGCCACCAAGATCCTCGATATCATGGGCCTTAGTCGCCGAATGTACTAGAGAACTAGTGTATTGGTTTGTTTTTTTGTTATCATGCTAACCACCCGGCGAGGTGTGACACACCTCGCACTTGAAATCAGCTGCGATTGGTTTATCGTGATGCGCATCACTTTCCGGTAGTCCTGCCGTAGAAGCAACAAATTTCTGAGACTTGTAATGAACAGAACTGACGAACTCCGTACTGCGCGTATTGAGAGCCTGGTAACGCCCGCCGAACTCGCGCTACGGTATCCCGTAACGCCTGGCGTCGCCACCCATGTCACCGACTCCCGCCGCAGAATTGAAAAAATACTGAATGGTGAAGATAAGCGACTGTTGGTCATTATTGGCCCCTGCTCGATCCACGATCTCACCGCTGCAATGGAGTACGCCACCCGTCTGCAGTCGCTGCGCAACCAGTACCAGTCACGGCTGGAAATCGTAATGCGCACCTATTTTGAAAAACCACGAACTGTTGTCGGCTGGAAAGGGCTAATCTCCGATCCGGATTTAAACGGCAGCTATCGGGTAAATCACGGTCTGGAGCTGGCGCGCAAATTACTTTTACAGGTAAATGAGCTGGGTGTCCCTACCGCGACTGAGTTCCTCGATATGGTGACCGGTCAGTTTATTGCTGATTTAATCAGTTGGGGCGCGATTGGCGCTCGTACTACCGAAAGTCAGATCCACCGCGAAATGGCTTCAGCACTCTCCTGTCCGGTAGGTTTTAAAAATGGTACCGATGGCAACACGCGGATTGCCGTGGATGCTATCCGCGCAGCCCGCGCCAGCCATATGTTCCTCTCGCCAGACAAAAATGGTCAGATGACCATCTATCAGACCAGCGGCAACCCGTATGGCCACATTATTATGCGTGGCGGCAAAAAACCGAATTATCATGCCGATGATATCGCCGCAGCCTGCGATACGCTGCACGAGTTTGATTTACCTGAACATCTGGTGGTGGATTTCAGCCACGGTAACTGCCAGAAGCAGCACCGTCGCCAGTTAGAAGTTTGTGAGGATATTTGTCAGCAAATCCGCAATGGCTCTACGGAGATTGCTGGAATTATGGCGGAAAGTTTCCTGCGCGAAGGAACGCAAAAAATCGTCGGCGGTCAGCCGCTCACTTACGGTCAATCCATTACCGACCCGTGTCTGGGCTGGGAAGATACCGAACGCCTGGTCGAAAAACTCGCCTTTGCGGTAGATACCCGCTTCTGAATGCGTGCCCATTCCTGATGGGATGGGCATTTCTGCGCAACTTGTTGTCTTCTCAACACATTACTGCTTGCTCTGGCCTGCCATAATATTGATAATAGGAATCATTGTTATATCAATTATTATTAATTTTTATGCGTTATACGGATAGCAGAAAACTCACGCCTGAAACGGATGCCAATCACAAGACCGCTTCCCCGCAGCCCATCCGGCGAATTACCAGCCAGACACTGTTAGGTCCGGATGGCAAACTGATTATCGATCATGACGGGCAAGAATATCTGCTCCGTAAAACTCAGGCTGGCAAGCTGCTGTTAACTAAGTAGCCTTTAACTCGAGCAGCTGACTTCCAGCCGTTTACCTCAGTCAGGTGGACGACTGACATAGTCATCATCTCTGTCGCTGAAAGGATTTCGCAACGCCTCATGCAGGCGGTGCAATTCCATCATATCACCCTTTTCTGCCGCTTCAATCGCCCGTTGCGCCAACCAGTTGCGCAATACCAGAGCTGGGTTAACGCTTTGCATCAGTTGTTGACGCTCACTATCGCTAACCTCGTCTTGTTGCAAACGCCCCCGATAACGGGCAAACCAGTCATCAAATGCCGCACGATCAATAAACTCATCACGTAGCGGTGACGCCGCGCTGTGCTGCTCGGTCAGACTCAGCATGCGGAATGTGCGGGTATAATCGCTGCGCTCTCGCGCCATCAGACTGAATAATTCATTCAGTAGCGCGTTATCCTCTTTTTGCTCCGTCATGAAGCCCAGTTTCTGCCGCATCCGTTGTCCATAATGCGTCAACAAAACCTGCTGATAGCTGTCCAGGGCCTCATTCAGGGCATCTACGGCAACAAATGGTGACAATGTCTGCGCCAGACGCTGTAAATTCCACAACGCGACAGCAGGTTGATTATCAAAGCTATAACGCCCTTGATGATCCGAGTGATTACAAATAAAACCGGGTTCGTAATCATCAAGAAAACCAAACGGCCCGTAATCAAGCGTCAGTCCCAGCAGCGACATGTTGTCGGTATTCATCACCCCATGTGCAAAGCCGACCGTCTGCCATTGGGCAATTAACGACGCGGTACGTGCGACAACATCGTTAAACCAGAGACGGTATTTGTCCTCATCGTCTTCAAGATGTGACCAGTAATGACGAATGGCAAAGTCAGCCAACTGACGAACCTTTTCCGGCTCGCGGCGATAGTAAAAATGTTCGAAATGACCAAAGCGCAGATGACTTGGTGCCACACGCATCAGCATCGCGCCTGGCTCCACCGTTTCCCGATACACTGGCGAATCGCTGGTGACGATACTTAACGCGCGGGTCGTCGGAATGCCCAGATAATGCATCGCCTCACTGGCGAGACTTTCTCGTATCGTCGAACGTAAAACCGCCCGTCCATCACCCATTCGCGAATAAGGCGTCAGGCCAGCACCTTTCAGATGCCAGTCCATTGTAGTGCCATCAGCAAGCAGTTGTTCGCCAAGTAAAATGCCGCGCCCATCACCCAGTTGGCCCGCCCAGACGCCGAACTGATGACCACTGTAAACCTGTGCCAGTGGTGACATACCAGGCAGTAGGGTTTCGCCGCCCCAGACACCTGCGGCATTTTTAAACAGCGACGATGGAATACTCAGCGTGTTAGCGAGTTCGGTATTATGCCAAATCAGCCGGGCATTATTTAAAGGCGTAGGGGAAAGTGCTGTATAGGTTTCTGGCAATTCATCGCGCCAGCGGGTAATAAAAGACAGGGTCATAGATCCTATCTGTTTGATAGTGTAGACGGTTACTCTCGTCTTAAACACCAGCAAACAGGAGGGTTATCGCTGAACCAACGTCGTTATCTGATTTATAGGAACGGCAGGCCACAGGCATCCCTGGAGAGCATGGAAATCGAAGGGGGTAATCTGTGCCAATATTTCTGGCGTATCAATGCCCCCCGCGATGATGCAATTGCAACAAGGGGAAATTTGCGCCTGGATCGCACGAATAAACGGTTCGAAGGAGCGATGCGTGATTTGTTCCTTTCTCCAGCATTACGCGGGTGAAAAGACCATCAAAAACCGCTTTCATTGTGCTATTACCTGCTCCCAAATTGCCTAACACAAGGGGATACATTTGCGATAAGGACAAAAGATCGCGATTATCTTTTCCTTCATTGAGATGCGGGTAATTCTCATTAATCAACAGCTCAATAAACGGATATTTTAATAGTTCGCCTGCGTAATTATCCCTGTCTAATAATAATGTAGCCACTTGTGGCGTTAAATTAAGCCAGGCAAAGAGTTTATGTTGAATAAAAAAGTGTTGGCATGATTTTAGTAATTCCAACTGCTCTGAAAATAATTGCCAATGTTGCTCCTCGGTAAGTTGCGCTATAACCCGACTCGTCGGGATACGAACCGTGCCATCTTCACTGGAGAAATGGGTAATTAACTCAACGCCGACAAGGAGTTGCTGGTTATCTCTTATCGGCAGGAAATAGCAATCAGAATGATAAAGATTCTCCAAAAAAATCTTCATGGTAACCGTCCCTCTCGAAGGATGTTTTTCAGTATCCGGCTAAAAGGGATGAGGCCATAAGACATAACAATTACAGAAGGAGTAACTTTCATTTGTTCCATGTTAACCACTTTTTCAGGGGGCCTTTTTTTAGATTATCCTGATTATAAACGAATAATCCATTTACGGAATTTTTGTCTGCAAAATACTACTGTATTCAGGAGTAAATTGACGGCGATGTATCATCGCCGTCAATTTTTCGACACACTAGATTCGTCTCGCCTGCCAGAAATTTTTCTGCCAATAGACATTATCAAGTGAGGAACGCATCACTCCCTTGCTGGTAGAGGCGTGGATAAATTGGTTGTTGGTATCGTAAATACCTACATGCAAACCATTTTGTCCGGAACCCGTTTTGAAAAAGACCAGGTCACCAGGCAGCAACTCGTCTTTATCAATTTGCGTGCCAATAGAGGCTTGTTGTTTGGTTTCACGGGGCAGATGCAAATCGAAACGATCGCGCATCGTCACAACCACAAATCCCGAACAGTCCACACCGCGCCGCGTCATGCCACCATAACGATACGGCGTGCCATGCCAGCTTTGTAGCTGGTCGTTCAAACCGGCAATAACGGTAATCGAATCAGAAAGTCTGGCATTTGGCGGCGGTGCTTTATGGTGGCTACACCCGGCCAGAAACAGTGCTGTGATCAAAATAAGGCAGAAACGCATTCCGTACGGTTCCTCTGTTTTTTATTCTTGCATTAATTTAGCGTCGTAATTACCCGATTTTCGGGATACTAATGAAATCAGATGGTCGAAATCAGCATTCTGTGACCTTCGATATCCAGACGGCGAAAATTCATCCCATAGGCCTGCGCCAGATTTGGCGGCGTGAGCACCTCTTCTCTGCGTCCACTGGCCAGCATTTTTCCACCTTTTAGCAACCACGCCCGATGCGCATGACGCAACGTGTGGTTGAGATCGTGACTGCTCATCACAATCGCCAGTCCTTGCTGACACAGCGCGCTCAGAATTTTGTCTAACGCACTTTGTTGCGCAACATCAAGACTGTTCATCGGCTCATCAAGAAGCAGCAATTGGCCTGCGGGATTGGCTTGTGGTGTGATTTGCAACACCACCGCAGCAAGACGTACGCGTTGCCATTCACCGCCGGAAAGTTGATTGGTGCTACGACCGAGTTTGTCATCAAGAGCCAGCGCCCCTGCGACATCATTCAGTAGTTCGGTACGCGTTTTATCGTGCTGATGCAGTGTCAGGTAGTGCCAGACCGGCATTGCAAACGGCGGCGTCTGCTGTTGTGAAAGATAGGCGCGATGCAGCGCGAGTTTTGTTGCGGACCATGCTTCCAGTGGTTGCCCCGCGAACTGAATGCTTCCCTTACCGCTGGTCATTCCGGCCATTCGCGCCAGTAAGGTACTCTTACCCGCGCCATTCGGCCCCACCAGGTGCAGGATTTCCCCAGCCCGAACCTCGCCTGAAAGCGGCCCCAGGCGGGTAGATTCCGCAACATCCTGTAACTGCATCACAATAGACATTATTTTGCCAACGCCAGTTTAATGCTTTCCATCACAATGGGATCTTCCGGCGTCATATCCGGGGAAAAACGCTGGATGACTTTTCCGTCCCTGCCAACTAGGAATTTTTCAAAATTCCATAAAATATCATCCTGGTACAGCGGTGCACGGCCTTTGCTGACCATACGGGCATAGAATCCGCTCTCTTCCGGCGCGACTGCGGTCGGCGCTGCGGCAATCAATTTTTGATACAGCGGATGGCGTCCTTCGCCATTAACTTCAATCTTACTGAACATCGGGAACGTCACCCCCCATGTGGTGGTACAGTAAGTTTTAATCTCTTCATCGCTGCCCGGTTCTTGTTCCAGAAACTGGTTGCACGGGAATCCCAGCACCACAAAACCTCGATCGGCCCAGGCTTTTTGAATATTCTCCAACTGCTCATATTGCGGCGTTAAGCCACACTTTGAGGCGACATTGACAATTAACAGCACATTACCGGCGTACTTCTCCAGCGTGGTCACTTCACCGTCGATATCTTTCACTACGGTCGTCAGAATGGAATCTTGCATCGTTTCTCCTGGGTGTGGTCAGTAAAAATCTTAGCTTTTAATCATAGACCGTCTTTTTGCGGCTAACGTCCTGCTTTTAACAATAACCAGATAAACACCGGCGCACCCAACGTTGCGGTGACCACGCCAATAGGCAGCTCTGCGGCAGCTAATGCCAGGCGCGCTACAATATCGGCCAGCAGCAATGCGCTCGCCCCTGCCAGCGCGCAGCCGGGAAGTAATACGCGATGATCGGTTAAACCACACAACCGAAGAATATGTGGGATCACCAGACCAATAAAGCCGATAGCACCCGCCAGCGCCACACTGACGCCAACCATCCAGCCGGTCGCTGCCACCAGCACATTGCGCCAGAACCACAGGGGTAAACCCAGTTGCCGCGCCGAGATCTCGCCAAGTGCTAACATATTCATCGGCCTGGACTGACAACAGATCCACAACAACACGGGGATCAATGCCAGCATCAGCCAGCTTTGCCGCCAGTCTACGCCGCCAAAACCGCCCATCATCCAGTACATCAGCTGACGTAAATCAACAGAGGTGGAAAAGTAGATAGCCCACGTCATTAGTGCGCTGCAGATAATCCCTAATGCAACGCCAGCCAGCAATAACCGACTGGTCGAAAGATGACGACGGGCGAAACGTAAGAGTATTAAAGTGATGATAAGCGCGCCAGCAATCGCACACAGCCCTAGCGCCCAGTTGGGGAGTTGCCCTTGCCCAAGCAATACCGCGGCGATAAGCCCCACGCCTGCGCCGTTAGAGACGCCAAGTAGTCCAGGTTCTGCCAGAGGATTTTCAAACAACGCCTGCATTACAGCGCCGGATATAGCCAGCGCCGCACCAACCAGCAATACAGCCAGCGTACGTGGCAGGCGAATTTGCCAGACGAACAGTTCGCCACGAGGAGTAAACCAGTCACCTGGCGAAATCCATTGTTCACCGGCGCAAAGGCTTAAGAGAAGCGCCAGCAGCATCAAAACTGACAGGCATAATAACCAGCGAATATTTTGTCGCTGTTGTTGGCGGGCAAGTGTCAGCATGGTATCCGTTCTGCTGAAGTGTCATGGCGTTGATTTTACGGTGACTCTTCGACAGTGAAAAGAAAAAAGGCCGCATAGCGGCCTTTTTAGTTAGATCAGATTACTCGTCTTTGGGCGAAGCGTTTTCGACCCGGCTTTTTAACTTCTGCCCGGGTCTGAAGGTCACCACGCGCCGTGCTGTAATGGGAATATCCTCGCCCGTTTTCGGGTTACGTCCCGGGCGTTGATTCTTATCACGCAGATCGAAGTTACCAAAACCAGAGAGTTTCACCTGTTCGCCGTTTTCCAGAGCGCGACGGATCTCTTCGAAAAACAGTTCAACCAGTTCTTTGGCATCCCGCTTGCTAAGCCCAAGCTTATCAAACAGATATTCTGACATTTCAGCTTTTGTAAGCGCCATAGGTTCAATCCCTCAATGATGCCTGGAATCGCTCTTTTAATGCCTCTACACATTTGGCGACGGTAGCGGCAATCTCCTCTTCTTCGAGTGTACGGCTGGTATCTTGCAGGATCAGGCTTATGGCGAGGCTCTTATACCCCTCCGCAACACCCTTACCGCGGTACACGTCAAATAAGTTTACGCCAACTACCTGATTTACGCCAACTTTCTTACATTCGGATAAAATATCCGCTGCGGGAACGTTTTCTGCGACCACCACCGCGATGTCACGACGGTTCGCCGGGAAGCGAGAAATCTCGCGCGCCTGAGGCACCACGCGGTCTGCGAGCTTGTTCCACTCCAGTTCGAACACCAGAGTGCGACCGTTAAGATCTAGTTTACGTTCCAGTTCAGGATGAACAACTCCAACAAAACCAATACGTTCACCTTTCAGATAAATCGCTGCGGATTGCCCCGGATGCAGTGCCGGATTCGCTTCTGCACGGAACTCAACCTCATTCAGTTTACCGGTCAGGTCGAGAACGGATTCAAGGTCGCCTTTCAAATCATAGAAATCAACGGTCTCTTTTGCCAGGTTCCAGTGCTCTTCGTAACGGTTACCGCAAATCACACCGGCTAACATCAGATCCTGACGAATGCCCAACGGTGCCTGAGTATCTGGTACGAAACGCAGACCGCTTTCGAAAATGCGCACACGGTTCTGCTGACGGTTCTGGTTGTACACCACGGTTGCCAGCAGGCCGGTCCACAGAGAAAGACGCATTGCTGACATTTCAACAGAGATCGGGCTTGCCAGCAGTAAGGCTTCAACGCCTGGATGGATCATCTGCTGCACTTTCGGATCAACGAAGCTGTAGGTGATCACTTCCTGATAGCCTTTGTCGTTGAGCAGCGTTTTCACGCGCTTGAGCGACAGGTCAGCTTCACGGTGAGTACCCATAATCAGGCTTGCCTGTACCGGCTCATCCGGGATGTTGTTGTAGCCGTAAACACGCGCGACTTCTTCGACCAGATCTTCTTCAATCTCCATATCGAAACGCCAGCTCGGCGCAACTGCCTGCCATTCGTCTTTGCCTTCGGTCACTTCGCAGCCGAGACGACGCAGAATGTCAGTTACCTGCTCATCAGCAATATGATGGCCTATCAGGCGATCCAGTTTGCTACGACGTAGAGTGATGGTTGCACGCTTCGGCAGCGTTGCTTCGTTGGTGATATCAATTACCGGGCCAGCCTCACCACCGCAGATGTCGATCAGCAGACGGGTCGCACGTTCCATCGCTTTGTGCTGCAGTACCGGATCAACGCCACGCTCATAACGGTGAGACGCATCAGTATGCAGGCCATGACGACGAGCACGACCGGTGATAGACAGCGGGCTGAAGAAAGCGCATTCCAGCAAGACGTTTTGCGTTTCGTCATTCACGCCAGAGTGTTCGCCACCAAAGATGCCGCCCATCGCCAGCGCCTTGTTGTGGTCGGCGATGACCAGAGTGTCAGCATTCAGCTTCGCTTCAGTGCCATCAAGCAGCACCAGCGTTTCGCCCTCTTTTGCTATCCGCACCACAATGCCGCCTTCAATGCGATCTTTATCGAAAGCGTGCATCGGCTGGCCCAGTTCGAGCAGTACATAGTTGGTGACGTCAACAACTGCATCGATAGAACGGATCCCGCAACGACGCAGTTTTTCTTTCATCCACAGCGGAGTTGGCGCTTTAACGTTAATGCCTTTTACCACACGGCCAAGATAGCGCGGGCAGGCTTCCGGCGCTTCGACTGTAATCGGCAACGTGTCGTCGATGGTCGCACCAACCGGAACGATTTCCGGTTCAACCAGCGGCAGCTGATTCAGCACGGCAACGTCACGCGCAACACCAATGATACCTAAGCAGTCGGCACGGTTTGGTGTCACGCTGATTTCGATCGTGTTATCATCGAGTTTCAGGTATTCGCGGATGTCGGTGCCAATCGGCGCATCCGCAGGCAGTTCGATAATGCCACTGTGATCGTCAGAAATTCCCAGCTCAGAAAAGGAGCACAGCATCCCTTCAGACGGTTCGCCACGCAGTTTCGCCGCTTTAATTTTGAAATCACCCGGCAGAACAGCACCAATGGTAGCTACCGCCACACGCAGGCCCTGACGGCAGTTTGGCGCACCGCAGACGATGTCCAGCAGGCGATCGCCGCCGACATTCACTTTTGTCACACGCAGTTTGTCAGCGTTCGGATGCTGCGCACACTCAACCACTTCACCAACGACCACGCCGTGGAAGCTACCGGCAACCGGTTCTACACCGTCAACTTCCAGGCCCGCCATAGTGATTTGATTCGCCAGCGTATCGCTATCAATCGCCGGGTTCACCCATTCGCGTAACCACAGTTCACTGAATTTCATAATCTATTCCTGCCTTATTTAAACTGTTTGAGGAAACGCAGATCGTTTTCGAAGAATGAACGCAGGTCGGTGACGCCGTAACGCAACATAGTCAGACGCTCCATCCCCATCCCGAAGGCGAAACCAGAGTAAACTTCCGGGTCGATGCCAACGTTACGCAGCACGTTCGGATGCACCATCCCGCAGCCCAGCACTTCCAGCCATTTACCGTTTTTACCCATGACGTCAACTTCTGCAGAAGGCTCGGTAAACGGGAAGTAGGAAGGACGGAAGCGAATCTGCAAATCTTCCTCAAAGAAGTTACGCAGGAAGTCGTGCAGCGTGCCTTTCAGGTTGGTAAAGCTGATGTTGGTATCAACAATCAGACCTTCCATCTGATGGAACATCGGCGTGTGAGTCTGGTCGTAGTCGTTACGATAAACACGGCCAGGCGCGATGATACGAATCGGTGGCTGCTGGGCTTTCATGGTGCGGATCTGTACGCCAGAGGTCTGGGTACGCAGCAGGCGGGTAGCGTCAAACCAGAAAGTGTCGTGGTCAGCGCGCGCCGGGTGGTGACCAGGAATGTTCAGAGCATCGAAGTTATGATAATCGTCTTCGATTTCCGGCCCGGTTGCCACGGTAAAGCCAAGCTCACCGAAGAAACTTTCGATACGGTCGATGGTACGGGTAACCGGATGCAGACCGCCGTTTTCAATGCGACGACCTGGCAGAGAGACATCAATCGTTTCCGCCGCCAGACGCGCATTCAGTGCAGCGCTTTCCAGTTCCGCTTTACGCGCATTCAGCGCCTGCTGAACCTGCTCTTTCGCTTCGTTGATAACCGCACCAGCTGCCGGACGCTCTTCTGGCGGCAGCTCACGCAGGGTCGTCATCTGAAGGGTTAAGTGCCCTTTTTTACCCAAATATTCGACGCGCACATTATCTAACGCGGCAACATCTGACGCCTGGCTAATGGCCGCCTTCGCACTGGCAACCAGTTCTGCGAGATGTGACATGGTTTTCCTCATTGTGTCAGTGGTGACACTGGTTCGTTGGACTTAGAGCCTATCCCATCAGGCTATTTTACTTGCCATTTTGGTCCCGGGCAGTGCTCGAAATCCTCACGTACTTAAGTACGCTCCGGTTTCTCCGCACTGGCCGTGTCCAGACTGGCTGCGACAATTACGCCTGATAGACTGGCTTTTTATTTTTCAAAACGCGCATACAAAAAAAGCCTCCACTGGGAGGCTTTCAGGCGCTGTTTTCCGTTTCTCTTCTCACGCGCTAGCCTCCTGGATTCAGGTGCTAAAGTAAAAAAAGAAGCGGAAAATAGCAGCATTCATTGCTTGCGTTACCTTTTGGTACTCTTCAAAAGACCTTTATTGAAAAGGCTACGGCGATAAAAGTCAATGTTTTGATGGCGTTGAAACGAAAAGAGGGAGACTAGCTCCCTCTTTCAACTGGCTTATGCCAGAGCTGCTTTCGCTTTTTCAACCAGAGCGGTGAACGCTACTTTGTCGAATACTGCGATATCAGCCAGGATCTTACGGTCGATTTCAACAGAGGCTTTTTTCAGGCCATTGATGAATTTGCTGTAAGAAATACCGTTCTGACGTGCTGCTGCGTTGATACGCGCAATCCACAGTTGACGGAACTGACGCTTACGTTGACGACGGTCACGGTAAGCATACTGACCAGCTTTGATAACAGCCTGGAAGGCAACGCGGTATACGCGAGAACGCGCACCGTAGTAGCCTTTAGCTTGTTTCAAAATTTTCTTGTGACGTGCGCGTGCAATAACACCACGTTTTACGCGAGCCATATGTGCTCTCCTGTATCTATATTCTAATTAAAAAGTTAAAAACGTTAACGGCTTATGCGTACGGCAGGCACGCGATTACCAAGCCCAGATCGCCTTTGGAAACCATGGCTTTCGGACGCAGGTGACGTTTACGTTTGGTCGCTTTTTTAGTCAGAATGTGACGCAGGTTAGCGTGCTTGTGCTTAAAACCACCTTTACCGGTTTTTTTGAAGCGCTTAGCAGCACCGCGTACGGTCTTAATTTTTGGCATTTTAATAACTTCCACTTCGCATTGTTAATAAACGAAACAAAGGCGAACAATGCCTGTGAAGCCCAAAGGCTCCACAGATAGTGCTACTTGAAGGCCTTACTGTTTCTTCTTAGGAGCGAGCACCATGATCATCTGGCGGCCTTCGATCTTCGTTGGGAAGGATTCGACTACTGCCAGTTCTTGCAAATCGTCTTTCACGCGATTAAGCACTTCCATACCGATTTGCTGGTGCGCCATCTCACGACCGCGGAAACGCAGCGTGATTTTGGCTTTATCACCCTCTTCGAGAAAGCGAATCAGGCTGCGGAGTTTTACCTGATAGTCGCCTTCATCTGTACTAGGACGGAATTTAATTTCCTTAACCTGGATAACTTTTTGCTTTTTCTTCTGTTCCTTAGAAGACTTGCTCTTTTCATAGAGGAATTTGCCGTAATCCATTATACGACAAACCGGCGGCTCGGCGTTAGGGCTGATCTCGACTAAGTCTACTCCGGCTTCTTCTGCTTTCTCCAGAGCTTCTCTCAGACTCACAATACCAAGCTGCTCGCCTTCCAGACCTGTTAAGCGAACTTCCTGGGCGCGAATTTCGCCATTGATACGGTTAGGGCGCGCCGTTTGAACTCGTTTTCCGCCTTTAATACCTTATTCCTCCAATTGTTTAAGACTGCGGCTGCGAATCTCTTGTTGCAGCTTCTCGATCACTTCATTTACGTCCATACTTCCCAGGTCTTTACCACGGCGGGTGCGAACGGCAACTTTGCCTGATTCCACCTCTTTATCACCACAGACCAGCATATATGGGACGCGACGCAAAGTGTGCTCGCGGATTTTAAAGCCAATCTTCTCATTTCTCAAGTCTGCTTTAACACGAATGCCCGCATTTGATAGTTTTTGCGTCAATTCGTTAACGTATTCAGACTGTGAATCGGTAATATTCATGATAACAACCTGAACTGGCGCAAGCCAGGTCGGGAAGAAACCAGCGAATTCTTCGGTCAGGATACCGATGAAACGCTCCATCGACCCCAGAATTGCGCGGTGAATCATTACCGGTACCTTACGCTCGTTGTCTTCGCCCACATAGGAGGCGCTCAGACGAGACGGCAAGGAGAAGTCCAGCTGTACTGTACCGCACTGCCATGCACGATCGAGGCAGTCATACAGGGTAAATTCAATTTTCGGACCGTAGAAAGCGCCTTCACCCAGTTGATATTCAAACGGGATGTTGTTTTCTTCCAGCGCAACCGCCAGGTCCGCCTCAGCACGATCCCACATTTCGTCGCTGCCAATACGTTTTTCAGGACGAGTGGAGAGTTTGACGACGATCTTCTCGAAGCCAAAAGTGCTGTACATATCATAGACTAAACGGATACATCCGTTAACTTCATCGCGAATTTGTTCTTCAGTACAGAAGATATGCGCGTCATCCTGGGTAAATCCACGCACGCGCATCAGGCCATGCAGCGAACCTGACGGCTCGTTACGGTGGCAGCTACCAAACTCGGCCATACGCAGCGGCAGATCGCGATAAGACTTCAGCCCCTGGTTGAAAATTTGTACGTGACCCGGGCAGTTCATCGGCTTAATGCAGTATTCACGGTTCTCAGAAGATGTGGTGAACATTGCATCTTTGTAGTTGTCCCAGTGACCGGTTTTTTCCCACAGGACACGGTCCATCATGAACGGACCTTTAACTTCCTGATACTGGTACTCTTTCAGTTTAGAACGAACAAACACTTCCAGTTCACGGAAGATGGTCCAACCGTCGTTGTGCCAGAATACCATACCCGGCGCTTCTTCCTGCATATGGTACAGGTCGAGCTGTTTACCGATTTTACGGTGGTCGCGTTTCGCGGCTTCTTCCAGGCGCTGCAGGTAAGCGTTAAGTGCTTTTTTGTCTGCCCACGCCGTACCGTAAATACGTTGCAACATTTTGTTGTTGCTGTCGCCACGCCAGTAAGCCCCTGCCGTTTTCATTAGTTTGAAATGATGGCAGAAACGCATGTTCGGTACGTGCGGACCGCGGCACATATCGACATATTCTTCATGGAAGTACAGACCTGGCTTGTCATCATGGGCGATGTTTTCGTCAAGAATGGAGACTTTGTAGCTCTCCCCACGGTTGGCGAAAGTTTCACGCGCTTCGTGCCAGCTGACTTTCTTCTTAATGACGTCGTAGTTTTTCTCAGCAAGCTCATGCATCCGCTTCTCGAGTGCTTCGACATCTTCCTGGGTTAACGTGCGGTCAAGATCAACGTCGTAATAAAAACCGTTGTCAATAACCGGGCCGATTGCCATTTTGGTATGCGGCCAAAGTTGTTTAATCGCATGCCCTAACAGGTGCGCACAGGAGTGACGAATGATCTCCAGACCTTCTTCGTCTTTGGCGGTAATGATCGACAGTTGTGCGTCGTTTTCAATCAGATCGCAAGCATCAACCAGTTCGCCATTAACGCGCCCTGCGATACAGGCTTTCGCCAGACCTGGACCAATGTCCAGCGCAACATCCATGGGGCTTACAGCGTGGTCGTAATGGCGTTGGCTGCCATCAGGAAGAGTTATAACAGGCATTTTATATCCTTATTTGCAGTGGTGACCCACACGAAAGATCACATACAAAGAAAAATTTGTTTATTAACAGTTCATTGCGAAACCATCTAGCCAACAAATGCTAAATTGGTTCGCAATCAGGTACACAAATGAAAGACATTAACCTCTCACCTTCCACCCGGTTGAACGATGTTAACACTAAAAAAAGGGAGATTGTACCTTTCCGTTTCACATTGATTCGATTCGCAATTCGTTTGTAGTGAGTACACCAGCAAAACGCTTAAAGAACCACTGATAACATCACGGTGCGTCTGAAAGGTTTACTGCGAGCGGATTTACAGCAGCATAAACTGAATCCAGCAAAGTTCGTTGCGTGATTTGGCGGTAGTATTTTAAACGCTCATGAGATTAATGACGAAGTGGTCATATCACAATGATAAAAGTGACACAATTCTTATAACAATTTTTCGTGCACATTTCGTTCTGGCGATAATAATTAATCATCATCCTCAAAACCTCCAGATATATATAAGGCGAATAGATTATGAGTCAAAACGATATCATTATCAGAACTCATTATAAGTCTCCTCATAGATTGCACATCG